>CALZFJ010000231.1 GCA_945645715.1 uncultured Prevotellaceae bacterium
ATGCATAGTCGCCGATTGAGGTGACGGAGTTGGGTATCTCCACCGCCGTCAAGCCTCTGCAGTCCTTGAATGCATAGTTGCCGATTGAGGTGACGGAGTTGGGGATCTCCACCGCCGTCAAGCTGCTGCAGCCTATGAATGCACCTCCACCAATTGAGGTGACGGAGTTGGGTATCTCCACCGCCGTCAAGCCGCTGCAGTTCCAGAATGCCCCTTCGCCGATTGAGGTGACGGAGTTGGGGATCTCCACCGCCGTCAAGCCGCTGCAGTTCCAGAATGCATTTACGCCGATTGAGGTGACGGAGTTGCGGATCTCCACCGCCGTCAAGCCGATGCAGTGTGAGAATGCACCTCCACCGATTGAGGTGACGGAGTAGGTTTTGCCCGAGTAGGTAACGGAAGCCGGGATTGTAACTGAGCCGGAATATTCATCGTATGAATCGGTAAAATCTCCTTTGTATGTTACGCTGACGGTTGCACCGTCGCTGTTTATGTTATAAAAGATGCCATCCACCTCAAAGTCGTGGGCGGTGGCGGTGGCTGCACAAAGTAGCAGCACTGCTGTGGCTGCTAATCTCCCAAGTAATTTCGGTTTCATAAAAATAAAGTTTTTAGTGGTTAATAATTGATAGCAAAACATGTTTTTGTGTTCTTCGATTCCCTGGGAGAACGGGTTAAACATTGGGGTACAAGAAAGGTGTGGGAAATCTATTTTTGTCTTATCCGGTTGTAGGGTATTGGCGGACCTGTAATGCAGATAAGACAACAGCCCCACACCGTTAAGGTATATAGGTCTGCCTTCTCGGCAGAGTCGTATATGCCTACGATGTAGGTGCTATTGTCAATTATCTTTTCATTACTGTAGAATCGCCAAATTTTACAACAAAAGATAATTAAAAATAACACCTTTCGGGTGCTGCCTCGCTGGGTGAGTGGGTTGCACGTTGCCCGATGTTGGGGCTGCCGGTGCTGACGAGCCACGCAGTGGCTGCACGTTGCCGCACACAAAGGGAACATTGCGAAGTTTCCACACTCAGGGTGAGGTCGGTCACCCGATGTATGTAAATTAATGCCCAAGGGCGGGACAACTCTTTGCCGCCGCTTTGCGATGCCTTGGGCACCACAAATTTATATAGTATTTATTAATTTTTCAAGAGATTTCGCATTTTTTACGCGTCAGGTGGAAGAAAAAGCCGCAACAGCCTCTAAGTAATAGCAACAATAATCCCTATCTTGCCATACAGAAGGGCTGGGGCAATTGCGTCACTTTTTTTCTCCTTCAAAGCTTTGAATGAAGGTGGTGAGGTTGTCGCCCTGGTCGAGGTTGAGCTTGCGGCGGAGGCGGTAGCGGGCGGTTTCTATGCTACGGACTGAGGTGTTGAGCAGCGATGCCATTTCCTTCGACGACAGCCCCATGCGCAAGTAGGCGCACAGCTTCAGGTCGTTCTTCTTCAGGTCGGGATAACGTGCCGTAAGTTCCTTCATGAAGTTGTCGTACACCATATTGAAGTTCTCGATAAACTTCTCCCAGTTGTCGTCGTCGTTGATATTCATGCGAATGCCGCGGCGAATGTCGCTGATTTTCTTCGTCACAATCGATTTGCGGTCTTCGCGCTTCACAGTGTCGCTCAGCTCCTCCATGAGCGCATCAATCTCCTGTATCATATCGTTTTTGCGCACAAGGTTCATGATGCTGTCGGCAAGTTCGCTCGACTTGTGCTTCAGCTCCACCTCAAGTTGGTTGTTTCGCAACTCGGCAAGCTCCTTGCGGCGTTTTTCTTCCTTGATTTGGAATTCTGCCTGCTGCTCACGCAACTGGCGCTCCTGTTCGCGCCTTTCACGGCGCAACTCGCGGTCGGCACGTCGGCGAAGATACTTGTAGGCATAGTAAATCGCCACTATAAGCAGCATGAGATACACTGCATTTGCCCACCACGTCTCATACCACGCCGGCAGAATCCTGATTGCAAGCGAAGTTTCCTGCTCCTCGCCGGTGACGAGGTTGTGGGCACGCACGCGGAAGGTGTAGGAGCCTCTGCCGAGCTGAGTATATTCCTTTGCGCAGGTGGTCTGCGGTGCACTCCACTGCTTGTCGAATCCTTCGAGGAGGCAGGTGTATTCCACATTGTTCTTGCCACCGTAATAGGGAAGCACAAACTCTATCATGAGCGAATTGAGCTGATGCGGAACATCGAGGCGTGTCACCGCATTGGCTTGCGACGAATAGAGCACCGAGTCGGGGGCGAGAGTGCTCACCACCGAGCGGATAATAAGGTTTTTGGAGCTATCCTTGCTGTGAAGCGTATTGCTCATCACATAGAAGCCTTTTTCGCAGTTGAAGATGGTCTTTTCGCGGTCGATGATGCAGATGTCGCCGAGTTTGTTCTGCAAAGGGTTGATAAAACGGCGCATCGGCACGCTGTCGGTGTGAAAAGTGCCATCGGGCAGCAATTTGGCATAAAAGAGCATGGTCTCGTTATAGCCCCACAAGTCGCCTTGCGGCAGCTGTTTCACTTTTATTGCCGTTCCCGACGAATTGAATATGGCTGTGATGCTATTATCTTTTGTCAGCCTACGAGTACCCGGAATGTAGCGGTGGAAGCCATTGATCGACGACACATACACCTTGCCGTTGATTTTGCAAATGAGGTTGTTGCCGCTGCTCGGCAGGCAATGTCCGGCATCGAAGAAATCGACATCGGCAAAATGCCGCAGATCGGGCGAAAAAGTGAGTCGATAAACGCCTTTCTGCCAATGAATCACCCACAATGCCCCGACGGAATCCTGTTCAAAGAGGTACGACGACACAACGAGTCCTTCGATACGCCAGCCAAATTCCACTCCTCTCGCGGTGCGGCGCAACACCTTGAAGCCCTGATAGTCGCACACAAGAATCTTGTCGGGGTGTCCGGCTAAAGGCTTGAAATCCCATGTTCCTTGCAGCCCCTCGATGCGCTGCACGTGCGTGCCATTCACCACAAAGGCTCCGGCATCGGCACCACACAGCACCAAGCCGTCGATTTCGCGTAATATCCACACCTGTCCGTTGAATCCTTCTACCTGCCTGATGGTGCGTACAAATGGATTTGAATTGCTATCGAAGCAGAAAAGCCCCTGGTTGGTGCCGAGATACACCCTATTGCCCACAATGAGCGAAGTGTATCCTGTGCCGAGGTGGTTCACATCGTCGCTGCTAAGCAGGTTGCGCACGGGGGCATTCAGAATCATATAGTCAATGCCATTGTCAAGCCCCAACCAGATGTTACTGTCGCTGTCGAAGCGCAGAGAGAGCACGGTGTTGTTCTGCATTCCACCGGGTGTGCCCGAAAGCAGCACCGAGCCGCTACTGAGCGACTTCAGCACCACTCCGTTGCGCACAGTGCCGAAAGCGATGTAGTCGTTGCATATAGCGGCGCAAAACACCTGCGAACGGCACAGCGTGCCCGTGATTTCTATGCCTGTGGGGTCGGGCATGTCGTTGTCGATATTGTATGGAGTGATGATTGTGCCATCGTAGAACCATAGTCCGTTGTCGGCTGTGACAAAAAGCGCTCCCTTGCCTTTGCTATTCGACTTGAATGGCAAGATTGCACGCACCACCTCACCACGGAGCGACTCTGAACCTTCGAGCACATCGAGTGATATGTCGTTGAGCACATAGATGTGGTTGCGGCATGCCACAATCATCTTACCATCGACCACCGCACAATGCTCAATGCGCTCCGGAATGTCGCGCACCTCAATGCAACCGTCATCGCTGAGGACAAAAACATAGTTTTTCGACTCGAATAGCACAACCGAATAAAGCTGGTGTATGCGCCATATTTCACCGAAATTACTGCACTTTTCGGGCAACTTGTCACTGAGCTTGCGATAGCACAAGGCTCCATTCCCATTGAAGTAGAAATAGCCAAACTCATTCTGCGCCCCCACATAGATGCGGTGTGTGGCGTGGTCGTAGTAGGTGGCATACACGATAGAGCCGTTATCCACCTTGTGCACCTGCCAGGCATTACCGTCGAAGACAAGCAAGCCGGTGTTGTTGCCAAAAATCATTCGCTCGTCGTCGAGCTGTCCGATGCTCCACGTCTGGGTTCCTCCGCCAAACTCATCGGTGGCGAAGTTGCGCACAATGGGCCACTGCGCCCACCCATAGGAGGCTGCGAGCAGCACGGCAATCACTGAAAAAATCACTTGTCGGATCATAAA
>CALZFJ010000232.1 GCA_945645715.1 uncultured Prevotellaceae bacterium
TTAAATTAATAATACTAAATAAATGAGTGTACAAATATACTAAAATTTGGTATATTAGGGATTACTCTACGCTACATTGTCTTGCATTCGTGCGTTTTTGTATCGTAAGGGCGGGTTGTGTGGGTGCATGGTAACGGCAAGGTAGGGTATGATAATAGAAGAAGGCTCTTAGCGGGGAGCTAAAAGCCTTCTTCGGGTATTTAGGAAAAATATATATTCCGTTGGGGTAATTACTTATTAAGAGCAGCCTGTACTTGGTCGTTAGGAACCATCTCCTCCTTGAAGGTGTAAGCACCGGTCTTGGGAGACTTTACCACTCTGATTACTTTGCTGTAAGTACGGCCCTCACCTTTTTGGAGCGTTGCAACTACTTTCTTTGCCATAACTTATAATTATTTAATTTCTTTGTGGACAGTTACTTTTTTCAGGTAGGGGTTGTATTTCTTCAACTCCAATCTCTCAGTGGTGTTTTTGCGGTTCTTAGTTGTGATATAACGCGACATTCCAGGAACACCACTTGCTTTTTGCTCGGTGCATTCGAGTATCACCTGTACTCTATTGCCTTTAGCTTTCTTTGCCATCTTTCAATTACTCTGCTGTTTTAATACATGTTAGATAACCCTTGCTTGCTGCCTGCTTAAGAGCTGCGTCCAGACCAAGCTTGTTGATAGTGCGAAGACCTGAAGCCGAAATAGTGAGGCTGATCCACTGGTCTTGCTCAACCCAATAAAATTTCTTAGTGAACAAGTTAGCGAAGAATTTACGCTTTGTTCTTCTTTTAGAGTGCGATACATTGTTTCCTGTCATCGCCTTCTTGCCTGTGATTTGACAAACCTTTGACATGGTTGTATTCCTATTAAATTTGTTTCTAAATTTTTTGTCTCATTTTGAAATCGGAGTGCAAAGTAAGCAATTTTTTGTGAGAAGACCAAGAAAACTGTTTACGAAATGTGGCGGTACATAAAAATATGTAGCGGTTGGGCTTCATTTTTGCAAAACCATGTTGCGCAAATTAGCAACCGTTATCACGTCACAAGGTCTGTTTCTCAGGAGTTTAGCATCATTTCCCAACTACGCAGCCGTGTGGTTCAATACATAATTTTGATATTCGCCGGCATTCCTGCCTCAAATTTCGCTGCAAAATTACTCATTTTCTTTTAATTATGCAACCTTTGACCTTTGTTTTTTCAGAAAATTTTCTAATTGTTATTTGAATGATAATGCAAGCGCATAAAGAAGTGGATTTATCTTATATTTACATAATGCCTTACCCCGATAAAAGATGACTCCTAAACGGAGCTGTTTTTTCGGGGAAAGGACTTTATTTAGAATTATTATAAATAATGTGAGCGGAAATGTTTGGTAGTATAGTGATATTGGTGTAATTTTGCGGTGCAAAACATTCAGAGCATGAATATGACAAAATTATCAGAGCTAAAATCGGGGGAGAAAGCCACAATAGTGAAGATTCGTGGCTATGGGGCTTTCCGCCGACGTGTGGTTGAGATGGGGTTTGTGAGAGGGCACACAGTGGAGGTGCTGCTCAATGCACCGCTACGCGATCCTATTAAATATAAGATACTTGGCTATGAGGTGTCGCTGCGCCGCAGTGAAGCCGACTTGATAGAGGTGGAAACTGATGCCGACAAAGCTGAAGAGTCGGTAATGCTTCATACCAACACTGTGAGTGATAGCG
Source organism: uncultured Prevotellaceae bacterium (assembly GCA_945645715.1). GTDB lineage: Bacteria > Bacteroidota > Bacteroidia > Bacteroidales > Muribaculaceae > CALZFJ01. The sequence continues at coordinate 1,697 of CALZFJ010000232.1, forward strand.
ATCGTGTGGCAACGCAACGACACGGTCGCAATTCTATCAATATAGTGCTTATAGGAAACCCGAATTGCGGCAAGACGTCGCTATTCAATATCGCTTGTGGCGCTAAAGAGCGAGTGGGCAATTATAGCGGTGTGACTGTAGATGCCAAGGAGGGATATTTCTCATATAAGGATTTTAACTTCAAGGTAGTAGATTTGCCGGGCACGTATTCGCTCTCGGTGTATTCACCCGAGGAGCTGTATGTGCGCCGATACTTAAAAGACGAAATCCCCGATGTGATAGTGAATGTGCTCGATGGCTCTAACCTCACGCGTAATCTCTATTTGACTACCGAACTAATCGACATGGACCGCAGCATGGTGATTGCGCTTAACATGTATGACGAACTGAAAGCTTCGGGTGCCACTTTCGACTACGATGAAATGGGGCGAATGATAGGAGTACCTATCGTGCCAACGGTGTCGAAGACAGGCGAGGGGCTGAATGAGCTTTTTGATGCCATTATAAAGGTGTATGAAGGTACGCACGATGTAGTGCGCCACGTGCACGTGAATCTCGGCAACGAGATAGAGGAGGCAATTACTCATGTGAAAGACGAGATAAAGGCATCAACTAACCAGATTCTGCAATTTGCACCCCGTTACCTTGCCATCAAGATGCTTGAGGGAGACAATGAGGTGGAAGAGATGCTAAAGCCGCTCCCCAACTATTCACGCATTTCACGTGTACGCAACAAGTGGGTGGCGCATGTGGAAGACGTTCATCAGGAGGATATTGTCACCGATATTGCCGGGCAGAAATACGGCTTTATCGCCGGAGCACTGCAAGAGACTTTTGTAAAAGGCAAGTCAAAACACAAAGGAAAGACTACTGACAGAATCGACGCGGTGGTGACGAGCAAGTTCTTGGGTTTTCCGATATTTATTGCAATGATGTTCCTGATGTTCTGGACTACGTTTGAGCTTGGAGCATATCCCATGGACTGGATTGGCTCGGCAGTAGATTGGATTGCCGAACATGTTGAGGAGCATCTTGCAAACGGTCCGCTGAAAGACCTGATTGTAGATGGTGTGATAGGCGGCGTGGGAGGCGTAATTGTGTTCTTGCCAAATATCCTCATTCTCTATTTTTTCATTTCATTTATGGAAGACTCGGGCTATATGGCTCGTGCGGCGTTTATCATGGACAAGATAATGCATCGCATGGGACTTCACGGCAAGTCGTTCATCCCGCTTGTGATGGGATTCGGCTGTAATGTGCCGGCAGTGATGTCAACACGCATCATTGAGAGCAAAAGCAGCCGACTGATTACGATGCTTGTGAATCCGTTTATGTCGTGTAGTGCACGATTGCCGATATATGTGCTGCTTGTGAGTGCTTTTTTTCCACAAAATGCGGCATTAGTGTTCATCGGTCTATATCTGCTTGGAATAGTGGTGGCGATACTGACGGCACGATTGCTACGGCACACTTTGTTTAACAAAGATGAAACGCCATTTGTGATGGAGCTTCCGCCTTATCGCTTCCCGTCGATGAAATCGGCTATGCACCACATGTGGGAGAAGACTGAGCAATACCTGCGTAAGATGGGAACGATTATTCTTGTTGGTAGTATTGCAGTGTGGGCTCTAAACTATTTTCCTCGTGACTTTAGTAAGAGCAATGATGAAATGTCGGCAATCGAACTTGAGCAGCAACAGGAGAATAGCTATCTTGCACGCATCGGAAAGACTGTTACACCCATTATCGAGCCGCTCGGGCTTAACTGGAAGGCTTCAGTGGCATTACTAAGCGGTGTGACGGCAAAAGAAATTGTGGTATCAACCCTTGGGGTTCTATATACCGTTGATGATGCCGATGAATACTCGGGAATGCTTAAGAACCGACTTGCACAACCCGACAAGATTTCGGGGCAACCCGACTTTAACCCTGCTTCAGCGCTGAGCTTTATGGTGTTTGTTCTGCTTTATTTTCCTTGCATTGCCACGATAGCTGCAATTGCACGAGAGTCGGGGAAACGGCGATATGGATTGTTTTCGATTTGCTACAATACCGTTGTAGCGTGGATTGTTTCATTTTTAGTATATCGCATTGCATTGCTGGTTTAGAAATTATTACTTTTAACTATAAATAAATGTGATGGGAAAAATAGTTGCACAGCCGACGGCTAATTTTGCAGTAAAAATTAGAACGTTATGTGCGACAAAGGAAGAAATATCACAGCAGGTGATACAATTTTTGTAAACCTGATTCAAAATGGCAAAGGTATATTCACTTTTTGCAGTAGAGAATTCCGCTCGTTTACCGATTTGGTGAAATGTGTTTACGGTATGGCACGAAATTGTGCCGGAATGGCAATAATGGAAGTGCGCAATCAGTCGCAAGGCTGGAGCTGCAGGATGCCACTAATGCTCGTGGCGCATCAGGAAGGGAACACGGGTAGGCTTGCGCTTGTGTC
>CALZFJ010000233.1 GCA_945645715.1 uncultured Prevotellaceae bacterium
TTGTCAAGGAAATTTTTGCGCATAATGCCCTATTTTCAGCTTTTCAGCCTGAGGTGAGAGGTAAGACGGGGAATAGGACTAATAGGACTAATAGGATCAATAGGACTAATAGTGGCTCTTACCTGTTACCTCAGAAACACGGCGATGCCGGTGAAGCTACAATCGGCTGCACCGGCATCGGTATAAATGCCACATCAAAGGGATACGATGAAACTCCGATAATCAGGATTTGAGGGCTTCCTATCCTTTGTAATCCGCCTGGCATAAAAGCACCTACAAGTAGGTTGGGGCCCGCCATTGGAAACGAAAGCTTGTCTCGGCATTTCATAAAAAATTGATGAGTTTCCCAGTCTTCTTTGATGTGGTTTTCTTCTCATCTTTTAGTATTGCAAATTTAGCAATTTATCTGCAATACTCCAAATTTTTTCTACGAATAATGCAATTTATTTTTTCTCGTTGCCCGGTTCTTTAAATGGCGGTGGAGTAACCTCGTCGCCATTTTCCTCGGCGTTGTCGTTAGCCGGCTCCTTCTTTTCGTCGGCAGCAACCTCCATAATCTCCTCAGTACGAGAGTGCCACGGTCGTTTTCCGAAGATTCGCTCCACATCGTCGGTGAATATCACCTCGCGAGTGAGCAGCACATCGGTCAGCTCGCGATGCCCTTCTTCATGCTGCGAAAGAATTTCCTTAGCACGCTCATATTGCTCGGCAATGATGCGCGACACCTCCTCATCAATCACGCGGGCACGCTCCTCGCTATATGGCTTAGTGAAACCATAGTTCTGACCCGTTGAGTCGTAATACGAAATATTGGGCAGGCGTTCGCTCATTCCGTAATACACCACAATGGCGTAAGCCATGTTGGTGGCACGCTCCAGGTCGTTCATCGCCCCCGTCGAGATGCAGCCCAAAAATTTCTCCTCGGCTGCACGTCCGCCAAGCAGCGAGCACAGTTTGTCGAGAAGAGCCTGTGTGGGCATTATCTGTCGCTCCTCGGGCAGATAGTGTGCAGCACCCAGAGCATTGCCTCGCGGTACTATAGTCACCTTCACAAGCGGGTCGGCATATTGCAAGTGCCAGCTCACCACGGCATGACCGCCTTCGTGCACAGCAATCGAGCGGCGTTCTTCCATTGTGGTTATCTTCGTCTTCTTCTCAAGTCCGCCTATGATGCGGTCAATAGCGTCCATGAAGTCCTGTCGCTGCACAATCTTCTTCTTGTGGCGAGCCGCGATAAGAGCAGCCTCGTTGCACACATTAGCAATATCGGCACCCGAGAATCCGGGCGTCTGGCGTGCAAGCAAATCCACATCTACGCTCTCGTCCTTCTTGATTTTAGCAAGATGCACATTAAATATAGCACGACGTCCGTTCAAGTCGGGCAGTTCCACATAAATCTGGCGGTCGAAGCGCCCGGCACGTAGCAAAGCCTTGTCGAGAATGTCGGCACGGTTGGTAGCCGCGAGAATTATCACACCGCTATTCGTCCCGAAGCCGTCCATTTCGGTGAGAAGCTGGTTGAGGGTGCTTTCGCGCTCATCGTTTGTGCCCATGTTGGGATTCTTGCCACGCGCACGACCCACAGCATCTATCTCATCAATAAACACTATGCACGGAGCCTTCTCCTTCGCCTGGCGGAAGAGGTCGCGCACTCGCGATGCTCCCACTCCCACAAACATCTCCACGAAGTCAGAACCCGACAGTGAGAAGAACGGCACATTTGCCTCTCCTGCCACCGCCTTCGCAAGAAGCGTCTTTCCGGTTCCCGGAGGACCCACGAGCAAGGCGCCCTTTGGTATTTTTCCGCCAAGTTCGGTGTAGATTTGCGGATTCTTCAAGAAGTCCACAATCTCTGCCACTTCGGTCTTCGCCTCCTGCAATCCGGCAACATCCTTGAAGGTTACGTTAGTGTTGTTATCCTTGTCGAATAGCTTCGCCTTCGATTTGCCCACGCTGAACACGCCGCCAGGGCCACCGGCTCCGCCCGACATGCGCTTCATGATGAAATACCACAGCGCCACGAGCAACAGTATCGGTCCGAAAGAGAATAGGAACGACATGAAGCCGCCCGACTCCTCAAATTTCACCTGCCCGTTGAATTTTCCGGCAGCACGCCACTGGTCGATCTTGTCGGATGCGCGGTCACGCGACGGTGCCTCAGCCGACACATGCGCCTTCGCTCCATTGGCGAGCACAGCGTCTTTACCAAACACCACCTTGGCAAGCGAGTCGGTGAGTTCAGCCTTCACCGTCTTGCCATCGACCACTATGTTCTTCACTCCACCCTGCAGTGCATAGCTCTCGAGCTCGCTCCAGCCCACTTCTTTGCCCACCGAGTTTTCCTGAGCATAGTAGATACCAAAGAGCACTATCGCAATGATGCCATACATCCAGTAGATGCTAAACGACATCTTGCCTTTGCCCTGTGGCTTCTTGTCTTTATTGTTTAAGTTATTGTCCATTTCTTTGATAAAAGTAATCTAATTTGTCATCTTAAGCAGTGCATCGGTCAGTCAAGATTCGGCACCGTTGTGATTTCAGCATCATTCCATAGCTGCTCCAGATTGTACAGCTCCCGAGTCTCGGGCATAAACACATGCACATATATCGTGCCATAGTCCAGCACTATCCACTGCGAGTTCTGATACCCATCGGTAGCAAAAGGCTTCGGTCCGCCATGGCTTTCCACATACTCCTGTATGCAGTCGGCTACTGCCGACACGTGCATCGTTGATGTCCCCGAACATATCACAAAACCCTGCGCCGTGGCATACTCCATCGCGCTCAAATCAACTATCGATATATCCTTACCTTTCCTTTCCTGTATTCCTTCTATTATTGTTGTTAATAATGTGTTCTCTTCTGTCATATTTATATTTTACGTAAATTCAGCTGCAAATATACGCCTTTTTACATTCATTTCCGCAAATTTAAAACTTAATAAATGTTTTATACAGCCAAAAAATTATTTCCTTTTTATTCGTGTTTTTCAAAAAGGTTTTACTACTTTTGTGGTCACGAATAATTTTTAATACTTTTATTAAATGGACGCAGAAGGTAAAATCATAGTGAAATTGCCACTACAGAGTGGCGTGTCGAAAGCCGGTAACCAATGGAGCAAGCAGGAATATGTGCTCGAAACTCAAGAGGCTTATCCCAAGAAAATCCACTTCAGCTTCTTTGGCGACCGCGCCAACCAATATCCTCTCGAAGTGGGCGATCAGGTGAGACTCAGCTTCGACATCGACAGCCACGAGTATAACGGCCGCTGGTTTACAAGCATCAATGGCTGGAAAGCCGAGAAAATCGACGCAAACGCTGCACCTCAGCAGCCTATGGCTCAGCCGGCTCCAATGGCTGGAGTACCCGGCACTGTGCCTCCACCTCCGGTTGACTTCTCTCCGGCTGCCGGCGACAACGACGACCTCCCATTCTAATCGTCACCATTGGGTAGCAACGAAAGCATCTGCACGGTCGCACCGAAGACACCCCTGTAGGGGCTATTCGGTGCGACCGTGCCGCATATAGCCACAAAATTCGCCCGATTTCTGCGCACTTTGTGAGATTATGCTACATCAATGGCAAATTTTTATTCTCAAATAGGTATAAAAAAATAATCCCCGGCATCACTGCCAGGAATCGCTTACTTAAATTAACCTTCTAATACCATTAACATAAACCTAAAAACTAACAAAATTATTGTCGTCGCGACAATGCTTTCATCTAACCTTAAAAATCATTTACCATGAAAACTGATGCAAAGGTAATAGAAATATGTTTTACAGCATAATTTTTCAGCCACTTTTTTCTTGCATTTAATTCTATTTAACCTTCTGCTGCCCAAAATAACCCTATCTGTTAATTATATTAACATAGCACTCCATATAAACCCCACTCCCCACCGAAGCTTCAAATATTCCATCAGCACTTCAATACTTTACAAAAATAAAAAATTAACAAAATTTATATGTCAAAGTTGTACTTTTTGTGAAAATTATAAATATTTTTGTAACTGAAAACTACAATTTAAAATTTGTAGGTTTCTGTGAGTGACTTCAGATGCTGAGATAAAATCATCGTTATTTGACATCGTACTGCTATTTCCGACTTTCTGTTCGCTCTTTCTCTACAAGAGCACACGATTCCCCCGG
>CALZFJ010000234.1 GCA_945645715.1 uncultured Prevotellaceae bacterium
GACTCCCGAATATCTGATAGAGGGTTGCCAGAGCCGCGTGTGGATTCACGCCGAGGCAGGAGAAGGCGGAACTGTGACATTTACTGCCGACAGCGATGCCATCATCGTGAAAGGTATCATCGCCCTGCTGCTGCGCGTGCTCTCGGGGCAGACGCCTCACGACATTCTTGCCGCCGACCTCTACTTCATCAAGGAGGTGGGACTGCAGGAACACCTCTCCCCCACCCGCAGCAACGGACTGGTGGCAATGGTGAAGCAAATGCGCATGTATGCCCTCGCCTTTGAGGCAAAGGGCGCGTGAGATTATCATGAAGAATATTAATTTCAATTAGTTTTATATATGGACTTACTCGCAAATCTTTGGCAGACAAATCAATCACTGATGATTTTGTTTGCGGTATTAATCATCGTAATACCATTCCTGGTGTTCTACATAGTGAAAGCCCGAAAAGAACACCCCAAGGGGCTTATTCCTGCTGCGCTTGCCAATATGGGAGAGCGTTTCGGCTACTACATCATGAATGCCGTGCTGCTGCTGTTCCTCTGCTCTAAATTCGGAATCAGCGACGACGCCGCCGGCTGGATTTATGCAGTGTTCTATTTCTTGATTTATGTGCTCAGCCTTCCGGGCGGTATGATTGCCGACCGTACACAGAAATATAAGGGAACTATTATCTCAGGTCTTGTGGTGATGGCTTCCGGCTATGCCCTGCTTTCTATTCCCGTGTTCTCACAGGTGACCGGTGGCATTTCGTGGGTACTCATGTTCACCTGTTTTGCCCTGCTGCTCATAGCATTCGGCAATGGTCTTTTCAAGGGCAACCTTCAGGCTATCGTAGGTCAGATGTACGACAACTTCGAGGCTGAAGCAGCCAAGAAGGGTCCCGAGGCACTTGAGGAAGCAAAATCGAAGCGCGACTCAGGATTCCAGATTTTCTATGTGTTCATCAACATTGGCGGTGTGATTGCACCGTTTGTGGCACCGCTGCTCCGCCAATTCTGGCTCAAGGCTCACGATCTTGCCTACAACTCCGACCTTCCACGCCTTTGCCACCTCTTCAACGACAACCCAAACATGAATGAGACCGACATGGCAAACCTCACCAAGCTCGCTCAAGAAGTGGGACACACAGGAGCCGTGGATTCGGCGTTCACCACACAGTATCTTGAAATCTTCAATACCGGTGTGCACTTCTCATTCATCGCATCGGTGGTGGCTATGCTCATTTCGCTTGCTATCTTCGTGTATGTGATGAAGAAACTGCCTAACCCGGCAAAGAAAGTGAAGGTAGCCGACAGCAAAGTGAGTGCAACCGAAGTGCAAGCCGACGCCAAGGAGATAAAGCAGCGCATGTATGCTCTCTTTGCAGTGCTTGGCGTGGCAGTATTCTTCTGGTTCTCGTTCCACCAGAACGGACAGTCGCTCTCAGTGTTTGCCCGCGACTTTGTTGCCACCGACTCGGTAGCACCCGAAATCTGGCAGTGCATCAACCCGTTCTTCGTGATAGTGCTCACTCCGGTCATCATGTGGATATTCGGCTCTATGGCAGCTCGCGGAAAGGAGATTTCCACACCACGCAAGATTGCTCTTGGTATGTTCATCTCGGCTTGCGCCTACATATTCCTGGTGATTGTGGCAGCAGCCTACAACTATCCTTCGGGCACTGAATTCAAGGCACTTGATGATGCAGTGAAAATGTCTATGAAATCAAGCCCATACGTGCTCATTCTCACCTACTTCTTCCTCACAGTGGCTGAGCTGTTCATCTCACCGCTCGGTTTGTCGTTCGTGTCGAAGGTAGCCCCCAAGCACCTACAAGGAATCTGCCAGGGACTGTGGCTCACAGCCACTGCAATCGGCAACCTCTTTATCGCCCTCGGTGTGACGATGCTCAATGTGCTTCCCTCACAGTGGATGTGCTGGTCGGTATTCGCCGGATTCTGCCTCATCTCAATGGGCGTGATGCTCGGAATGGTAAAATGGCTTGAGCGCGTCACCAAATGATGGCATATAAGAAAATATTATCCTAAGAATAACAAATCACACATCAGGCGAGCGGCAGTGAGCCGACTCGCCTGATTATTCACTCAAAACTGTCTATGAATTTCATTGAAGTAAAGAATGTGGTGAAGCAATACTCGGGTCACCGCGCACTCGACGACGTGAGCCTCTCGGTGCCTCGTGGCTGCGTGTATGGCTTGCTCGGACCTAACGGTGCCGGAAAGACTTCGCTCATTCGCATTCTCAACCGCATCACACAGCCCGACAGCGGAGAGGTGCTCTTCTGCGGCAAGCCTCAGAGCGATACCGACGTGCGCAACATTGGCTACCTGCCCGAGGAGCGCGGTCTATACAAGAAAATGAAGGTTGCCGAGCAGATTATCTATCTTGGCCGCCTCAAGGGAATGACGCGCAGCGATGCCATCACTGCCACCGACGAGTGGCTGCGTCGCTTCGACCTAACCGAGTGGCGCAACAAGAAGATTGAAGCTCTCTCGAAGGGTATGGCACAGAAGGTGCAGTTTATCTCCACCGTGATTCATCGCCCCGAGCTGCTAATCTTCGACGAGCCTTTCTCGGGCTTCGACCCTGTGAATGCCAATCAGCTAAAGCGTGAAATACTGCGTCTGAAGGACGAAGGTGCTACCATTCTTTTCTCCACCCACAACATGGCATCGGTGGAGGAAGTGTGCGAGCGCATCACGCTCATAAACCACTCGCGCGTGGTGCTCGAAGGCGATGTGGCAGAAGTGCGCCGCAGCTTCAGCAAGCATCTCTACGACATAGAACTTGCCGGACAGGCTCCGCTCGCTCCGGCTGAGGGTATCTACACCGTGGAGGCTTGCGAAGCCAACAAGATGGGCGGCATACACGCCGAAATACGCCTGTGTGAGGGTGTAGCTATCCGCGATGCCATTGCCCATATCAATTCACACTGTGAGCTGGTGGGATTCTCTGAGAAACTTCCCACTATGAACGAAGTATTCATCGAAACCGTGCAACGAAAGGAGGGTGCAGCATTATGAATCCAACCAACAATAACCGTAGCCGCCTGTCGCTGATTATTCAGCGTGAATATATGGCTATCGTAGGACGCAAGTCGTTCATTGTGATGACAATCCTCATTCCGCTCATCAGCGTGGCATGCTTTGCCTTGCCCGGGCTTCTTATGTTCATAAATACCAGCGACGAGCAGACGGTGGCAGTGGTCGATGAGACCCACCGCCTCTATTCGGCACTCAAAGATGACGATGGCTATAAGTTCCAGGACATCACTTCGGTGGGTGCCGCTAATGTGCGCGACTTCTACAACAACACCGAAAACGTATATGCCGTGCTGGTGATTCCCGCCAATGTGGATAGCGTTCAGCGAGTGAACATCTACTCGAAGAATGCTGTGAAATCGTCACTCACATCGCTCGTTGAGGATTGCCTGCGTACTGCCCTGAGCGATGAGCGCGTGCAATCATACGGCGTGGAAGGCTTGCGCCAGATGATTGAAAACTGCCGCGTGAATGTGGCTGTGGATAGCGTGAAATGGACCGAAGACGGCAGCGAGGAACGCTCGTCGGCTACATTTGCGAGCATTTTGGGTATGGTGCTGTCGCTGCTCACCTATATGTTTGTGCTAATGTATGGCGCAATGATTATGAGTAGCGTAGTCGAGGAGAAGACAAGCCGCATCGTCGAGGTGATTGTGAGCAGTTGCCGCCCCATTGAGCTTATGCTCGGCAAGATTATCGGCGTGGGACTTGTGGGCATCACACAGATAGCCATCTGGGTGGTGTTCCTCGGCATCGGAAGCTCAATCTTCGGTGCTGCCATAGGCAGCATAGCAGGACTTGACACCGCAGCGGCTACAGGAGCCTCCACCGACGCCTCGGCAGCAATCAGCGCCCTTGCCGGCGACAGCGAATTTGGCGAAATCCTTGAGATTATCCTCTCGGTGAACTATGTGCAGATTCTCACCTGCTTTGTGCTCTACTTCCTCGGTGGATTCCTGCTCTATGCCTCGCTCTTTGCTGCTTTCGGCTCGGCTGCCGACCAGCCCAGCGATGCCTCGCAATTCACCACCCCGATAATGATGATAATGGTGTTTGCACTTTGGGCAGGCATTGCCTGTGCCGA
>CALZFJ010000235.1 GCA_945645715.1 uncultured Prevotellaceae bacterium
GAGCCAGAACCCGGAGCTGCTGATTCTCAATGTGAGCGACACCGGCGTGAAAGAGCTTGACCTGAGCAACAACACCAAGCTGCAGCAACTCTATTGCTCGCACGAAAGCGGCTCATTCTACAACAACGTGAAAATCGGTTCGCTCGACCTGAGCCACAATCCCGCCCTTGTGTATCTTTTCTGCGCAAGCAACAACCTCACATCGCTCGATGTGACCGGTTGCCCCGACCTCCAGAAAATTTATGCCAACGACAACTATATCTCTTCGATTGACCTGAGCCAGAACCCATCGTTGTGGACAGTGAAGATTCAGCAGAACTGCATGGACTTTGCCACACTTCCTTTCGACCCCGGAACATGGGACGAATATGAATATGACCAGCGCCCCATGCCCGTTGCAAAGTCATATCCGGTGGGTGCACAAATCGACCTTAGCAGCCGCGTAATCCGCGACGACCTCCCCACTTACTGCGCACTCTATGCTGTGCCCGCCGATGAGCCGAATAACTACTCAGCCCTCGATGACAGCTATTATAGCTACGACAACGGCGTGATTACACTCAAAAAGGAGGTATCGGACAGCCTTATGCTTTCGTTCACCAACGACGAGTTCCCCAACATGGCACTTACCACCACCAAATTCATGGTGAAGAGTGAAAGCGAATATGGACAACCGAGCAAGATGATCATATTCACGCCTGCGGCAACTCCCCGAGCCACCATCAGCTTCTCACTTGGCGTGGCAGGCGCAACAGCCGAGCAGCCCAAGGAAGTGCTTGTGGATTTCGGCGACGGAAAACCCGTGCCATATAGCGTGACCACCTCTGAAATGCCCGAAACTGCCAATATCAGAGGCAATCGTGCCGGATATGGCGCAATGGCAGTGTACTGCGCCGACGATGTGGAGCTTACCGTGTTTGCTGCCAAGGGGATTGAGATGTACTCATTCGACTGCTCGGCTTGCGCATCGCTTAATGTGCTGCAAGTGAGCGACGCCGGACTCTACACCATCAACCTCGACCGCAACAAGTGCCTCAAGTGGCTCGACCTCTCGGGCAACAACCTTGCCTCATTCAAGCTCACCGGCGTGAACGAATATTTCAACAAGAACTTCCTTGCCGACCTCAACTTGAGCAACAACAAGATTACCGACATCGAGTTTACGTCGCTTGCAATGCTGCGCCGTGTGAACCTGAGCAACAACCAGCTTGAAAGCGTTGATTTCTCAGATGCCGACTACATTGAGTCGCTCAATATTGCCGGAAACTTCTTCACTGAGGTGAATGTACTCCACTGCACAGCTCTCAAGAGCCTCAACTTTGCCGGAAACAAGGTGTCAAGATGGATTGAGCCTGAGGAGAATAACATTGAGGTGCTCGACTTGAGCAACAACAACTTCACCCTTGGCACTCTGCCTGCACGCAGCGCACTTCTCACCGAGGAGAACTACACCTATGCTCCTCAGAAAATCCAGTCGATTGCGACTATAGGACCGTGTGCCGACCTTACCGCCCATGTGCGCGACATCGACGGCGTGAATACTACCTTCGCATGGCTCGATGCCGAGGGCAACACCCTCACCGAAGGTACCGACTACACCATCGAGGCAGGCTACACCCGCTTCCTTGACCCCGCGGTGGGCAAGAAGCTGCACTGCGAGATGTCGCACCCCTATTTCCCCGACTTTGCAGGTGAAAACGTGTATGCAACCACAGTAATCGAGGCGGCATCGATGCCTACGCACAAGATTGCATCGTTCAGCACTACCACAGCCGGCGAAACCGTGAACCTGTCGCTTGCAGCCAACAAGGATAACACCGCAGTGTATATCGACTGGAACGACGACGGCAACGTGACACAATATCTCCTTGGCACTACCTACCGCATCTTCGAGGCAACCACTAAGGGCAAGAAGAATGTGGGCGTATATACCTACAACGACGATGAGACGATTACCGTGTTCAGCATGAAGAATGCATCACTTTCATCATTCGACGGCTCAGCCCTCACCGAGGCAGTCTGCATCAATGTGAGCAACGCCGGACTGTCGGAGATTACACTGCCGCAGTCGGGCAAGCTCAGAGAGCTTCTCCTCGATGGCAACAACTTCACTTCGTTTGACCTTACCAACTATCAGAGCCTCTATCAGCTCAGCCTCAACAGCAACAAGCTCACCACGATTGACCTGAGCAAGGTGCCCGGACTCGGACTCGCGTCGATTACCGGCAACCAGCTTTCATCGATTACACTCGACAACGCAGGGCTGTGGATGCTCTACCTCAACGAAAACAATCTCACTGAGATTTCGCTCGACGGAGCACCCAACCTGCAGCAGCTCACACTTGCCGACAACTATCTCACATCGCTGAATGTGGATAACCTTAGCCGACTTGCAGCTCTCTCAATCGACCACAACTACTTCCGCTTTAGCACACTGCCTCCGGTGAAACCGAGCTATATGCTCTATCAGTATCACAGCCAGTATCCGGTAGATGTAGTTCCCGATGGGATGGTGGTGGATCTCAGCAGCGAGGCTGTAATCAACGGTGTGGGTACCGACTACACATGGTATCTCGATATGCCATACGTGAATGAAAACGGAGAGCTTGAGGGCGAGAACCTCTATGAGGGCAATGAATACACCATTGAGAATGGTGTGACCACTTTCCTTACCACATTTGAAGAAGTGGTGTGCGTGATGCTCAACAGCGAGTTCCCCGAGCTGATTCTCACTACCGACCTGATGAATATCAGCGACTCGGGCGTTGAAGGCATCGGAGCCAAGGGCGATACACGCGTCGCCGTAGAAGGCAACAGCATCATCGTCACTGCCGAAGCAGGTGCAAAGGTAGCCCTCGTGGGCAGCAACGGCACTGTGCTGCGCACAGCCAGAGGCTCAGCCACAATGAGTGGAGTGGCACCGGGTGTGTATGTGGTAGTAGTGGGCAACAAAGCCTACAAGATTGCCGTTCGCTAAGCTATAAAAAGCCGGATAACAGCCGGCACACGATAAAAATCCACCTCTATTGCAACAGGGGTGGATTTTTTATTGCTATATGTTGCAAAAACATTTGGCGCGGTTGCGAAAAATAGCTATATTTGTGTGCAATATTGTTTTTTCATATACCAAACACATGAAAAGAGTACTCCCCATAATTAAAAATGACCCCTGGCTGGAGCCGTATGCCGACGCAATCAATGGCCGCCATGAGGACGTGATTCGCAAAGAGAAAGAGTTGACTGCCAATGGAGGCACTATCGCCGACTTCGCCAATGCCCACAAGTTTTTCGGCCTGCACAAGACCCGCAAGGGCTGGGTGCTGCGTGAGTGGGCACCTAATGCCACTGAAATCTATGTGGTGGGCAACTTCAACGATTGGAAAGAAACTGAGAACTTCCGCATGACGCGCATCGACAACGGTGCATGGGAGCTGGTAATGGAGCCTGAGGCTCTGCACCATGGCGACCTCTACAAGCTGCGCGTGCACTGGGATGGTGGAGAAGGCGAGCGTGTGCCTGCCTATGCCACTCGCGTGGTGCAAGACGAAAAGACCTATATCTTCTCGGCGCAAGTGTGGAATCCCGCACGACCCTACAAATTCAAGGTAAAAGACTTCAAGCCAAATACATCGCCACTGCTCATCTATGAGTGCCACATCGGCATGGCAACCAACGAGGAGCGCGTGGGAAGCTACGACGAGTTCCGCACCAATGTGCTGCCGCGCGTGGCAGCCGACGGATATAATGCCATTCAGATTATGGCTATCCAGGAGCACCCCTACTACGGCTCGTTTGGCTATCACGTATCGAGCTTCTATGCTGCATCGAGCCGCTTCGGCACTCCCGACGACCTGAAACACCTCATCGACGATGCCCACAGCATGGGAATTGCCGTGATTATGGACATTGTGCACTCTCATGCCGTGAAAAATGAGCTTGAGGGACTCGGCCGCTTCGATGGCAGCTACAACCAATACTTCTATGGCGACCATCGCCGCGAGCACCCGGCTTGGGATTCGCTCTGCTTCGACTACGGAAAGAATGAGGTGCTGCACTTCCTGCTCAGCAACTGCAAGTTCTGGCTTGAGGAATATGGTTTCGACGGTTTCCGCTTC
>CALZFJ010000236.1 GCA_945645715.1 uncultured Prevotellaceae bacterium
TCAGAATCTGGTTGGCAAGATCCCGCTTCCACTCCTCGGCCTTGGTGGCATAGTCGGCAGCCGAAAGAGCACTCAGCTCCATAGCCTTCTTGTCGATATTCATCACCTTCACGGCATTGTCGGTGCCACTCAGCACATAGTCGGTGCCAAATCCGGCAAGTGAAGTGGTGATTTCAATGCGGTCGAGACTGTCGATAGGGAAATATATCGCCTTGTCGCCGAGGCGCAGACGATACACGTCGGCAAACTGAGGAGCAGGCTGCTCGATAGAGAATTTGCCATTTCCTGTGGTTTTCACCGAGTCGATGATAAACCATCGACCGCTGTTAGATGATTCAAGCACCATCTTGGTGGTGTCGGCAGCTCCCTCAATGTTACCAGTCACTTTAAAACCACTGTCGCCGCACGCGCACATCACAGCAGCCATTGCGGCAATCGGTAGGATATATTTCTTCATAAAATTCAGAATAAGATAAAAATTATTGTAGATTATAAAATTCTTGCAAATCTACAAAAAATTTGTGCAAATCGAAAGCAAAGTGCCAAAAATTTATTTTTGGGCACTCTGCTGAGATGCCGCCAAATTTATCCAAAATTTGTGCAAATCGAAAGCAAAGTGCCAAAAATTTATTTTTGGGCACTCTGCTGAGATGCCACTATTCCCGATCCAAAGTATCTTCCACAACCTCTTTACAGGTGAAATTCATCTCACAACTTCAGGAATGTTCTTTATTTCACGCAAAAGGACTTTTAATCCCATCGAAGACACTTTTAGCCCTTTCTTTATCTCAGCATTTACTGAACGTACATCGGCTTTAGCATGCACAGCACGATATATGAATTGAGTGTCGTAGAGAAACCGCTCAATAGTCGTTGTGAGGAAAATTTCACGACCATGACGATTAAACCCCTTCAAGCCCCCTTGCGTATCGACGAATGGCAGCCTGAACAGCATCTTGTTTACTAAATGTGATGCACGTGACAACACTCGGCGCATAATTGGCAGATTTTGCTGATATGACTCAGAACGTGTAGCAATTACCACATCAGCCCCATCATCAAGCGATTTCAGCACATTGGCTATAGATTGGAACGTATAAGGGAAATCATGGTCGATATTCATAGTGTAATCGCCAGTACAGAGTCTTACCGCCGAACGGAGCGCAAAGCCTTTACCTCGATTAACATCATAGCTGACGATGGTTACTCCAGGAATCTTCCGCTTGAGATACCCAACGGTCTCCGGCTCAAACCCCATCTCAGAGCCATCAGTTGCAATATACAGCGAAAAGTCATATTGTGGCAACAATTCTTGCAGCTGCAGGAAATTTTCCGCTACACCCTTCTCCCAATTGATATGAGGATTGTAGGCAGGCAATACAACATCTACTCTTTTTCTCGCTATATTTTCCATTTCAAATTTTTTTTTGCATCAGCCATATGCTTATTTGACCATTGTTTATCAGTATTTCTCCACAAAAGTAGTGATAACATCGCAAATAACCACAAAAAACAGTACCAAAAACATCATATCTTTGCACGACTTGTTGCTTTTACTATCATTTTGCACTATCTTTGCCTATGCAACAGAAAGATACCTATAATGGATAAAACCATATCGTTTATTCGCCGATTTATCAAGTGGGAATCAATTCCCTATCTATTGATTATATGCCTAAGCCTATGCTACGCCATAGTGAGCTTCACTTTTCCGCTTATTGGAGATGACCTTGCTCATGCCTCATTCTATCACACAATCACCAAGCCCTACCCGTTTCTTCGTACGCTGTTCTCCATGTGGTTTAATGTGAATGGACGCATGGGTGATGCTTTAAGCTCAGTGTGGATGCCCTTAGTCCCACAGCCTTTCACGGCAGCACTTGTAGGGCTAAGCATAGCTACCCTATCGTATCTAATCATTAAGCTTGGCAATGTGCATCGTGGCGACTACACTATGCAAACCATAGTAATGGCTGTAATAGTGTTCACGCTGCCATGGTGGGACTCGATGCTTCTCTTTGCTTGCCAATTCAATTACATCTTGGCATCTGCGCTATCGCTTGTGGCATGCGCCATCATGCTCAACGAACGGCTATCCGAAAAATCTCTATACCTTCTCACTCCAATAGTGTTTCTTGCAGGTGGAATGCATGAAGCATCGGGATTACCCCTTAGTGCTGCCTTGGTATTCTATTTCTATATGAACCGCAAAACCATCATTCTCTCAAAAGCACGACGCATAATGCTTATTGCACTCTGCTTAGGAGCCTGTTTCACCCTTAGCTCTCCCGCCTCATGGGAAAGGCTACTAATGAGCAAGACACCCGATGACCCTATGTGGCTCTTAGCTATAAAAAATTCATACTACGGCATCTTGATGGTGATTATTGTGGCTTTGCATTGTGCCAAACATCCGCAAAGATTCAAGCAAATGCTAAGCTCAAGAATCTGCGTATTCATCGTTGCTGCGCTTGGCTCGACATTCTTTTCTGTTGTTGGTGGAATAGTAGGGCGTCCCGGCTGGTTTTCACAGGTTTTATCCATAATTGTCATATTGATGCTTATAAACCAAAGCCGCCCTATGCGTCGCATGAAAGCAATCACAGCAGTTCTTGCCATGGCAATCATAGGCCATCTCGCCCTATTTACTGAGACACAGCTAAAAATTTCCAAAGAAATTGATGCCCTATATGCCGGCTACAACAACTCGACCGATGGAATTATATATCTCGATACACCTCATAGCGACAACACTTCAATTCTCGCCTTGGGGAAGAATTTCATCGTGTTTCCACCCAACGACACCTACTCCTTCAGTGTAATGCATCAATATCTTGCCCACTACACAAAACCTTTTCCAATTCTGCTTCCCGCCGAGGCTAAAGAGAAACTATCTCACAACATCAGCGGCGACATTGCCATAGGCGACTTCATCATCTCGCGCAATGAGCCTGAAGGCGACAACATATATCACTTTAAGCCCTACGAACGAGTGCCTGATTATCGCATCATTGAACTGCCACACAGCAATAAATTGCTGATTGCGCAGCCATTTGAGTGCCATGGGCAAAAATTGTGGTGCATACGCCCTACGGTTTACGTTTGGGGCGGTAGAATACCTTACAAGAAATAACCGTGGCTATTTGCGGTGGGTGATGATGTAGCGCACGCCGAAGTTTACGGCAATGTTGTTGCCGATTGGCTCGCGGGCAAGGGTGCTATCAAGTTCGCGTCCGGTTTCGGTATCGGTGATGGTAAAGCGTTGCCACACCCGTGCCGAATTATATTCAAATGCCAGCGAACAGAAGAAATCCACGTGATGCGACACATGCAGCGTCGCCTCAACGGCTGGAGAAATCACCACGCCGGTGAGCGAGCGGTGCTCGTCTTGCGCCACGGTGTAGTGCATTTCATCAAGGTGATTGGTGCCTTGCAGTTTGCGATAGGCGGTGAACGATGGGTTAAGATTATACGACGACACTCCCACTGCCAGCATAGGGCGTAGGCTCCAGCGCAACTTGTCGAAGCGATACACGGCTCCGGCAAGCACTGCATATCCACGCCGTCCCTTGGTAGAGCACGGGGTGATATAGTCGTAGCCATCGTCTTTGGCATGAAGCTTGTCGAGCACTGTCTTTTGCGAACTGAGGTAGCTGTTTTGCATCCATTCTGCCTTGAAGTAGGCACCCCAATGGCGCGAGAAGAAGTGGTTCACGCGCAAAGCGAGCATCGGATTCCCTATGCGTCCCGAGAAAAGGGCAGCACCGAAATCCTCCGATTTATAATTCGATATATTGTAGCTCACGCCAAGCCCGAGATCGATTTCGGTGGCGCTTTTATATTTGAAGTCATCTTCGGCATGAGCTGCGAGTGAGATTGTCAGCGCTAATGCCAAAGTGAGCAAAACGATATGGCGTTTATTTTTCATAATTATCGGGGTGTAATGAGTTGTTGTGTCTATTCGAGCATCACAGCATCGCAAGTAGCTGCAAGAGTAGTTCCGTCGGCAAATGCCACTTCCACTGCAAATTGGCACTGTTGTTCGTGTTCGGGTGGTGTCATTAGCATAAAATATGCTCCTTCGCGATAGACGATGCCAAGCGGTTGCTGCAGC
>CALZFJ010000237.1 GCA_945645715.1 uncultured Prevotellaceae bacterium
CATGCCGCAGTTGATAGCCATGTGCGACAGTGCCTGCACCGTTATCATCACAGCCATTCCCATCACCAGCAGTGCCGGGAAAGCCCGCTTGCACCGCTGGGCTATGTAGCCCGCTCGCCCGAGCAGCGACAGATAGAGCGCCATAATCACCAGAGCACCCACCAGCCCAAGCTCCTCCACAATTATCGAGAACACATAGTCGGAGAAAGCAAGCGGCAAGCGGCTGCACTCACGCGAATTGCCCGGCCACACGCCAAACACGCCACCGTGCGCACGCGCCATATAGCCATATTGCTCCTGATGATACTCGCTCGTCATGGGGTGAGCAAGGCACGAATCCTCATTGAAGTCGAACGACTTCAAACGGTTCTCACGAGTAGCCGTTCGGTCGGGCGACGCATTCTTGTCGGTGGCGGCACGCTCCACCTGAGTGACCTCGGCAGTGAGTGCCTCGCGGCTTTCGTTGTGATTGTCGTAGCTCTTGTAGGCAAAGAAGCACAAGCCATACACTGCCAGCACAATCACCAGACGCCTCACCTGAATGCCGCTGATAAGCATCATGGCAAGGCTGATGCCCATGAGAATCACTGTGTTGGTGAAGCCCTGCGGATAGAGCAACGCACCGAATATCATCACCGCAGTGGCACACACCACAATGCCGCCCCACTTCACGCCTCCGCCGGGTATCTGCACCTTCGACATCACCCAGGCGATAATCGTTACGAGCGACAGCTTCGCCATCTCCGATGGCTGCACCGAGAATCCAAGCAAGCGGAACGAGCGCCGCGCTCCATTGAGCACCTCTCCATATTTCATCACATAGAGCACCAGCACCAAGGTGAGTATGGCAAAAATAGGGATAAACACCTTGAAGCGGTTGTAGTGCACATGCTGAAGCCCAAACGCCACACCGATTCCTACAAGCAGCAGAATTCCATGCTTGAAGATGGGCATAAACAGCCCATACTTGGCTATATCCTGGCTCGATGCACTATACGACTCCACCAGCGAAATGAGGCAGAGAATGATATAGAAGCCCCACACCCACTTGTCGGCAGGGCGTTGAGGTGCACCCGGGCGGGGTGCAGCGGTTTCCATTTCGGGGTTGCTTGGCATAAACATCAATTTTTTTATTTCTTTAGAGCATTAACACACGCCTTGAATTGCTCGCCACGGTCCTCATAGCTCTTGAAGAGGTCAAAGCTCGCACAGCAAGGCGAGAGAAGCACAGTGTCGCCGTCGGTGGCAAAGTTGCGGCATTTCTCCACCGCCTCAGCCATGCTGCGGGCATCGGCAATGGCAGGCACCTTCGAGTCGAAGAAAGCGTGCAGCTTGGCATTATCCACACCCATGCACACTATCGCCTTCACCTTCTGCTTCACAAAAGCCTCAATTTCGGTGTAGTCGTTACCTTTGTCCTTACCTCCAAGAATCAGCACAACCGGGGTGGTCATACTCTCAAGTGCATACCAGCACGAATTTACGTTGGTAGCCTTGGAGTCGTTCACATAGCGCACGCCGTCGATGGTAGCCACATATTCCAGACGATGCTCCACCGCCTCAAAGTCTTCGAGAGCGCGGCGTATCACGTCCTTCTTGATATTGAGAATCGAAGCTGAAAGTCCGGCAGCCATCGAGTTGTAGAGGTTATGCAGCCCCTTCAGGGCAAGTTCATCACGCGGAATCTCCATCTCACTGTCGCCGGTGTGGAAAATCACCTTGCCGTCTTCAAGATAAGCCGAGGCAGAGGTTTCATCTTCCTCAGAAAATGGATACATCTTAGCCTCAATCTTGAGTCGCTTGAGCTGAGCGGCAATGATGGGGTCGTTCTCCCAGAAGATGAAGGAGTCATCGCCGGTCTGGTTCTGCAGAATGCGGAACTTGGCAGCCACATAGTTCTCCATCTTGTGGTCGTAGCGGTCGAGGTGGTCGGGAGTGATATTCATGAGCACGGCAATATTGGCTTTAAACTCATACATGTTGTCGAGCTGGAAGCTGCTCAGCTCTATCACATACACATCGTGCTTCTCGGTAGCCACCTGCAAGGCAAGGCTCTTGCCCACGTTTCCGGCAAGCCCCACATTCAGCCCTGCCTCCTTGAGAATGTGGTAGGTGAGCAGTGTGGTAGTGGTCTTGCCGTTGCTACCGGTGATGCACACCATCTTGGCATCGGTGTAGCGTCCGGCAAACTCAATCTCCGAGATTACCGGTATGTTCTTAGCCTTCACCTTGGCTATGATAGGCGCAGTGTCGGGGATACCCGGGCTCTTAATCACCTCATCGGCTGCAAGAATGCGAGCCTCGGTGTGCTCGCGCTCCTCGTAGGCTATCTCATATTCATCGAGTAAAGCCTTATATTTAGGCGCAATAGCTCCCATATCAGAGAGCCACACGTCGTGTCCTTTAACCTTGGCGAGCACTGCGGCACCTGCACCGCTCTCACCGCCTCCAAGCACAACGATTCGTTTCTTTTCCATTTCTCTTATATTATAAATATATAATTTGTCTGATATGCCACATTAGTCAATATGCTATCTGATTTTCAGAGTCACAAATGTGATTGCAGCAAGGAATATCGCCACAATGAAGAAGCGCATCACTATCTTCGACTCAGGAATCGCCCTGAGCGGACGCTGAATGAGCGCATCTACGCCCGAGTTGCCTTGCACCTGGAAGTGGTGGTGCAGCGGTGTCATCTTGAAGATGCGGCGTCCGGTGCCGGTGCGTCGCTTGGTGTATTTGAAATAGCCCACCTGCATCATCACCGAGAGATTCTCCACAAGGAAGATGGCGCAAAGTATGGGGATAAGCAGCTCCTTGCGTATGAGTATGGCAAACACCGCTATGATGCCGCCAATGGTGAGGCTTCCGGTATCGCCCATGAACACCTGTGCCGGATAGCTGTTGTACCACAGGAAGCCTATCAGTGCCCCGATAAATGCTGCGGCAAACACCACGAGTTCTTCACTGCCGGGGATATACATAATATTCAAGTAGCTTGAATACACCACATGGCTGCCGAGGTAGCACATTATCGCCAGAGCTACCCCGATTATTGCCGAGGTGCCCGTAGCAAGTCCGTCGAGCCCGTCGGTGAGGTTGGCTCCGTTGCTCACAGCCGCCACCACAAAGATAGTAACGAGGATAAACACAATCCAGCCACCGGTAGCAGCATGCTCGCCCATCCAGCGAGTGAGCGAAGTGTAGTCGAAGTTATTATTTTTCACAAAGGGTATAGTGGTCTGCGGAGCCTTCACCGGCTCGCTCTTGTGCAGCACTGTCACCTCGTGGTTAGTGCGGTTTTCCACCTCCACATTCTCGTGCATCACGATGGCAGGACTAAGATACATGGTAAGACCCACAATCAGTCCGAGTCCTACCTGACCCACGATCTTGAATTTCCCCTTCAGTCCGTCCTTGTCGTGGTGAGCCACCTTGATGTAGTCGTCGGCAAAGCCGAGGGTACCGAGCCACAGCGTAGCCACAATCATGAGAATCATGTAGATATTGTGGAGCACACCCACCAAGAGGCACGGAATGAGAATGGCAATGATGATAATCACGCCACCCATGGTGGGAGTGCCTTTCTTGCTCATCTGCCCCTCCAGTCCGAGGTTGCGCACAATCTCACCCACCTGCATCAGCTGCAGGCGGTCGATAATCTTGCGACCAATCACCGTAGCGATGAAAAGCGACAGCATCAAAGCCACTCCCGAGCGGAATGTGATGTAGCTCATCAGTCGCGCTCCGGGAATATCAAACTCACTCAAATAGTTAAACAGATAATAAAGCATATCTCAAGCAATTTTTATCATATCTTATTCTTCTCACTTCTCCTCGGCGAAAATTTCTTTCACCACCTCCGAGTCGTCGAAGTGATGCTTCACTCCGCACACTTCCTGATAGTCCTCGTGCCCCTTTCCGGCAATAAGCACCACATCGCCTTTCTCGGCAAACTGTGCCGCGGCGCGGATAGCCTCCTTGCGGTCGGTAATCTTGAGGGTGCGGCGGCGAGCCTCGTCGTCGAGACCTTCAGCCATGTCGCGAAGAATATCCTCGGGATTCTCAAAGCGCGGGTTGTCGCTG
>CALZFJ010000238.1 GCA_945645715.1 uncultured Prevotellaceae bacterium
ACCGGATACGACATCATCTACGTGTCGGGGGCGGAGGTCGATGAGCATCTTTGGCGCACGGGTATGCTCAAAGGCTCGCTCACCCCCACCCGATTCATCGACAATTACGCACTTCTCTGGTACGACACCGAGAAGCAGCCTTTCGCTGCCGACGTCCATGCCACAATAGAGAATGTGTCGATTCTCACGCTCCACTTCCCTCTCGCCGGAAGCCAGATGCGTTTCTCCAAATCGGCCGACGGCAAATGACACACCGTTATACCCCGACAACAAAAGTGAGACAAACCTCAATGGCTGAGATGCGTCTCACTTTTTATATTCCAGTATTCTGTGTGCAGCACTGCCACAGGTTCTGTGGAGTGCTATTGGCTGAATGTCATCAATAGCTGCGGGCAAAAATCACGCGCTGTGCCGATGGCTTGCCGGTAACCATACACTTGCCCGGAGTCTTGTCGCCATCAAGTGGAATGCAGCGAATTGTTGCCTTGGTCTCATTCTTGATTTTCTCCTCTGTTTCGGGCGTTCCGTCCCAGTGTGCAAGAATGAAGCCTCCGTCCTCGATTTTCTCCTTAAATTCGTCGTAAGTCTCCACTGTGATGGTCTTCTCCTCACGGAATTTGAGAGCCTTGGCGTAGATATTAGCTTGAATCTCCTCAAGCAGAGCTGCCACATGTGCCTCAATGCCCTCAAGCGATGCCTCGCTCTTCTCCAGAGTGTCGCGGCGCATCACCTCGATGGTTCCCTTCTCAATGTCGCGTGCACCAAGCACAAGACGAACGGGAACGCCCTTCAACTCATAGTCGGCAAACTTGAAGCCAGGGCGCTTGTTGTCGGCATTGTCATATTTCACGCTGATACCCATCGATTTGAGCTTCTCTACGATAGGAGCAACCTTAGCATCAATCTCAGCAAGCTGGTCGAGGCTCTTATACACAGGCACAATTACCACCTGGATAGGTGCCAAGTGTGGCGGAAGCACGAGTCCGTTGTCATCGCTGTGTGTCATGATAAGCGCACCCATAAGGCGGGTCGATACGCCCCACGATGTTGCCCACACGTATTCAAGCTCATTGTTCTGGTTGATGAACTTCACATCAAATGCCTTCGCAAAGTTCTGTCCCAAGAAGTGTGATGTTCCTGACTGCAATGCCTTGCCGTCCTGCATCATTGCCTCAATGGTGAAGGTGTCGAGTGCACCAGCAAAACGCTCGTTGGCTGATTTCACTCCCTTTATCACCGGAACTGCCATGTATTTCTCCGCAAACTCGGCATACACATTGAGCATCTTCTTTGCTTCCTCAAGCGCTTCCTCCTTGGTGGCATGCGCAGTGTGTCCCTCTTGCCACAAGAACTCGGCTGTGCGCAGGAACAGGCGTGTACGCATCTCCCAGCGCAGCACATTTGCCCACTGGTTGCAAAGGATTGGAAGGTCGCGATACGACTTAATCCAGTTGCGGTATGTATTCCAAATGATTGTTTCCGATGTCGGGCGAATGATAAGCTCCTCCTCAAGTCGGGCTGCCGGATCTACTACCACACCCTGTCCATCGGGATCGGTCTTCAAGCGATAGTGTGTCACCACAGCGCACTCCTTTGCAAAACCCTCCACATGGTCGGCCTCACGGCTGAGGAACGACTTCGGGATAAGCAATGGGAAATAGGCATTCACGTGGCCTGTGGCCTTAAACATATCATCGAGCTGACGCTGCATCTTCTCCCAGATTGCATATCCGTAGGGCTTAATCACCATGCAGCCTCTCACTGCCGACTGCTCTGCAAGGTCGGCTTTCACAACAAGTTCATTATACCACTGAGAGTAATTGTCGGCTCTCTTGGTTAAATCTTTTAGCTCTTTTGCCATTTCTTTCTATATTGTTATGTTTTTTATATATTCAAAAAGTAATTTCATATCCGCTTAACGCTCAACGATAAACAATTACTCCACTTTCCCGCGCTGTGCCTGTGCTACCATAGTGCTGCTCGGCACTAAATAGATTTCCAAGCGGCGGTTCACTCGGCGATTGTCAATCGAGTTGTTGGGCTTGAGCGGTTCATCGGGTCCCAGCGCGTAGGGCACAACGTTGTCGGCATCACCACTCGCATCAAACCACGCATAGACCGCATCTACTCGTGCACGGCTCAGCGTGCGCAGATAAGCCTCCGAGCCGGTATTGTCGGTGTGCATCACAAGCAGCATCTTCCACTTGCCCTGCTTGCCGGCATATTTGAGAAGCGGCTTCAGTGTGAGCTTACCAAGGTCGTTGAGCACGGTGTCGTTGGGGGCAAAAAGCTGTCCTGCGGGAATGGTAAGCACAATCACCTCGCCTTGTCGCATCAGCTCCACTGCATAGCCCTTCTTCTTCAGGTCGCGTGCCTGGTTGAGCTGATAGTCGGCAATGAGGTCGGCGTTCTTCCCAACCTCTGGCTGGTAGATGTTATCTTCAAGCGACAAGTCGAAGATATCCACCTCAGCGACCTCTTCTTCCTTCTCGCTGCCACCCTTGAATAGATTCTTGATGCCTCCGGCAGCCTCGGCTGAGCCTGCAAGCAACAACACGGCAGCCAGCACGGTGATTATCTTATTAAATCCACTCGTCAAGCGTATTCTCATATTCAATTTCTCCTTCCACGAGCACCTTCACATCGTCCATATCGATTTGATTGTCCGGGTCTTTGCGAATGCTCTTCTTCACGTAGTTCACTATTTCATTGATGTTATAGTCATCGCTCGCACCATCACCTTCGTCATAGAGGGTCTCCTGCTCGTCGCCCTTCTCATAGAAGTCATACATAGTGTCGATTAGCAGCAAAATGTCGTCGTCAGAGTATTTGTTGCGAATCTTCTCGGGGATGAAGTTGCGAATATACGCAATTGCGTCATTCTCATCAAATTCCTTAGCTCCCATAATTTCTTTTTGTTTGTTTAATTACACTTTTTTCAATAAAAAAATACAAATGATATTGTTATTCTATCTCACAATTATTCAGGTAGTAGTCCGATAGGCAGATTCATATAGATGCGCTGCCCGTCGTGGTCGATGCCATCGATAAACTCCTCTGCGATAGGAATCAGCACCTCGCGCTCCTCGGCGTCTTCCACCACAAAAAGCACATTCTCGGTAGAGTCGTCAATATCCACAATAGTGCCAATCGCCTTGTCGCTCTCCACATCTATCACCTTGAAACCGATAAAGAGATCGGCAGGCTCCTCGTCGCAGTCATATTCAGCGGCAAGCTCCTCATATTCACTCTTCATCACAAAAATCTGCTTGTTCACCAGCAGGCGCAAGTCAGCCTCCGAGTCAATGCCGTCAAGCTTCAGTAGCACAGTCTGCTCGGTCTTCGGTCGTTTCGATTCCACAAAGAAAGGCACATAAATGCCATCTACGCACGTCACCAGGCACTTGAAGCGGTCGAGCAGCTCCAAGTCGCAAAGCATCGTTGCCGAGATTTCTCCATTTATGCCATGGGGCTTGTTGTAGCACCCCATTTCCACAAGGTCTTCCCTGCTTATCATAGCAATCACTATTTCTTCTTTTTCGACTTCTTGGCAGGTGCCGGTGTAGCCACCGGAGCCTCCTTAAACTCATGCAGCTTATATGTGGCAGGGTCAAGGTTGATGCGGCCCTTCGAGTAGTGATAGAGGTCGTTCAGAATCTTCTCGTCCTCCACACCGTCCTTGTTGATTGAGAAAATAAGCTTCTTCATGTGGTTGGCAATGAGAGAGATAAGGTTATCCTTTTCCTCACCCTCGTACTTGCCGAACGATTTTCCGTTTATGATGAACAACGGGTCATAGCCGAAACCTGCGTTGCCGTCACGCTCAAAGCCGATTATTCCGTGACATTCGCCTCTTACGGTAATTTCCTTTCCGTCAGGGAAAATGCAACAGATAGCACAAACATAATATGCCGTTCTTTCTGCTTCTGGAACGCCTTTGAGCTTTTCTAAAAGAAGACTATTGTTGTCCTCGTCGTCAGCATTCTTTTCGTTATCAACACATTCATCACCGTGAATTTCTATATTCGCAAACCTTGCGGAATATATGCCCGGAGCACCGTCAA
>CALZFJ010000239.1 GCA_945645715.1 uncultured Prevotellaceae bacterium
CAGACTCTCCATGCTCGCCTGTTCATCGCGCAATTCAGCAAGGGTGTGGTCGGCAATGCGCAGTTTCTCCTCCTTGTCCGCCACCTTGTCGCCAATCTCAATGAGGCGAGCCTTCAAGTCGGAGATATGGCGCATATTTTCGCTGTGGTTCTCGCGGTCATTGGCAAGCTTCTCCTTCAGCGTGGCTATCTCAGCCTCTATCGCCTTGCGCTCTGCAACCAGATTGTCGATCATAGTCCGCAGACCTTTTACCCTGCGCTCAGCTATCTTCGTGTCCTGTCTCAGACGGGAGAGAATGCGCTGCTGCTCTTTCAGGTTTTCCTCGGTCAGCATAGCCCACTCGTTCAGCCTTCGTCGATACTCCTCAGTTGTCATATATCGCACTTTACTATCCTCCTTTGCGACAGCACCTCGATACAAGTTCCAATGCTCATTGACCTTAGCCAACGCATCGTGCAGCTCGTGCATACGCTTCGAGAACTCATATTTATTACTTCCGGCAAATATCTTCTTAAAGGCAAACTTGCCATCCTCAATGGGCATTATTGTGCAATGTATATGAGGCGCAACCTCGTCGAGATGTACGTAGAAGCCGATAATGTTCTCCTCACCGTAGCGGTCGCTCATAAAGCGGTACATATCCTTTGCCCAATCCTCAATTTCGGGCATACGCTTCAGATTGAGGTTATCCTCGTTGAATCCGGCTTCATAGTTCACCTTTTGGTCGCCGAAAGCGAGCTTACGCATCTGGTCGCGGCTGCCGCTAAGGATAAAGTCGGCTATGGTGCGGAACTTAGGCTCCTCAAGCCCCTCATTCGGATCCTTGATACCACGTTCCCGAAGGTTCTCAGCCATTCGCACAGGCATACTCCTGCTCTTGTCTATGGGGCTGATAACACCGCCTTTCCCGATTTCAAAATTGAGTCTTTCGCGTGAGCGGTCGTAGTTGCCGTGGGCAATTGCATTCTCCCAACCGGCTTCCGTCCAACGACGCTGATGCTCGTTACTTTGGGCTGTCGTGAAGCCCTTGCGTGGCTGCATATGCAGCACCTGTTTTGCTGTATTTTCCATACTTCAATGTGTTTGGCATTAATATCTAAGTTTATTCGCCCAGCTTGCTGAACAGTGGCGACTTCTCCAACGTCTTTTAAGACGACGGGTACTGAGTTACCCCTTTCAATATCAGTATGTCGAAGGGCAAGCCCTGAGACCACCCCGGAAAAATTCCTGCTGTGTCCAAAAACACCTTAAAAAAGCGATAGTTAATTGATTCAGCCGCCACTGCCGGCATCTGATTCCGTGCGTTACAAGACACCGAAGAACCCGGTCCGAAGCCAGGTTTTGCAGAGCAATCCGAGCCTGTCTCCAATTCCGGCTGCGGCAGCATTCGGCTGCTGCGGACTTGAATTGACCGGTGCGACCCCGACTCCTGACCGGACCTTCAGCGGAAGTCCCTGCTACGACAGTCCGGCAATCCTGAAAATCGAGAACTGTAATTTCCGGTACCTGCGTACGAATCCCATCTGCTCCAGCCGCTCGATGAATGTGCGTACACTGGAGCGCGGCCAGTTCCACCTGTCCGACAGTTCGAGTATGCTTGAGCAGAACTCGCCCTTGTCGAGATTAGGGATCTGATTGTTATACACTGTGGGTGCAACATAGTTGTTTGCGCCCAGTTCCACAAGGTCGAGAAGCGCTTCCCGCTTCCCTACCCTTTCATAAACTCTTTCCTCCTTGAGGCAACCAATCACAGAAAGTTTTATCGTGATTGCTGTGGCGGGCTGTGCCGCCTTGGGTAATGTTTCCGCCATCTGGCTGTGTTTTTGATTAAATTAATATTAAAGTATTTATCACTGTTGTCCGACACATTGACTGTGTCTGGATCATCTTGTTTCCGGGTCAGATAAAGTAGTATTCTCTGACTATTATATCGGGCTGTAGCAGCATACGCGCTCCATACTCTTCCGTCTCCGAGAGTTCAAGGACACGGGCTGAGGGAAAGAAGAAGGCGCCGAGCAGCAGGCTGGCAAGGGTCAGCCCTATGCATAGGCAACCCGGCATTACCATCAAGGCTGCCGCCGCCACTGTAAGTAACCCGAAAATTCTTCTTCGGTACTGAAGCAGACGCAGCGTTTTCGCCATAGTCCGGTAAGACGAAAGGGCAAGCACCACTGTCATCATGAGCAGTGAGATAATGACATTCATCGACACATACAATGTCGCATTTATCACAAGCAGCACAAGGACGAGCAGCAGCGTGTAAAGGCGTCGGGCATTATGAAGGAACACCATGCGCCAATAGAACCTCTGCATAAAACGGCAGTTGTTTAGGTATAGAAAGAGTGGCAGTACGGACAGCGCCACCACAAAAAGCGGAATAAGGATTTTTGTTGTCATAAGCGTTTTTCCATCGGTTAGCAGGACTATCTTAATGCAGGACCCTAATAAAATCCATTATCACTTCCGCCTCCCGGCGGCAATATCTCATACATCCTTTGCCCTCATAAAGCTTTACGTTGTCGAGCAGCCGGCTGAGCATTATCTCAAGATCGACATAAAGCGTGACAGTAAAGCGTGACACGCTGCCGCTGCCGCTGACAGTAGCATTTATCTTGTAGAGAGGGTCAGAGCCGGGCTTTACGTATGCACAGCAACTTTGCCCGTAGGACGTAGAGTCCGAAGGAACAAAGTGGAAAAGCATTATAAGCCCGAGCTCATCTTCAAGATAGTCCATGAAAAGCTCTATATCCACCGGTTCGGGAAGAGTGTACTTTATTACAGCTTCATCATCTGTCACAACTATCTCCCGCAGGTTCTGCGGAAGGAACAATTCAGGTTTCAGGACCGGGATCTTCGCCCGGAAACCATCGACTGCACAATCAAGATTCATCATTTTAGTTCGGTTATTATTGTGTTATTCATATTGGTTATCATTTATCGTTTCATAGAGGGATTGCCCGATTAGGGCAGTTCACCTGCAATTCATTCATCGTGCCGGGCAATACAGTCAGTATCCTCGCATGATGACCGTGTTTTTCCGGTGCAAATATAATAGCAAATCTTGGTTTCCCGACACATCAAGTATGTTATTTATGAATTATTAATACTCACACTGTCAATATCTTATCTATCTAACCTCTCTATGGCACATACCTTCTGCAAAATTTTGTAGTTTCGCCACTTTTCACTAATTTTGTAGTGACACAACCGACACACTATAAATGACAAAACTCGGATATTTATTCCCTTCCCCACTATGCAAGAGCATAGAAGCCGATAGGCAGATGATGCTGCGTTATGGCTGCAGCAGAATAGTCGAGGAAAGCGCCGATGACGAAGCGTCACGTCCCGGCTTATTCAGTCTCCTTGACTCCCTTTCCGAAGGCGACGAGCTTGTAGTTTCCCGGTTCAGCAACGCGGTCCGGAGCCTTCGGCAGCTTGCGGTCCTGCTTGAGTTTTCTCAAGCAAAATCCATTCGCATCATATCAATAAACGACCGCATCGACACAGCCGGAACGTTGTTTCCCGACACATCCGTAAAACAGGTACTTACGACATTCCGCACACTGAACAGCGAGGCTTTCGCACTGCGAAAGACCTATGCGCAGCTTAATGACAGGGAGATTGGTCTCTGCCGTCGCAAACCGGCTCTATCCTCCAAAGAGAGGGAGATTATGGTAGTGACTATGTACCGGGAAGGGCACAATGTCAAGGAGATAATGCATTCAAGCGGCTTCAGGAGCAGAAGCTCCGTTTACCGCATTCTCAGAAAGCATAACCTCATAACCACGCCGGAAAGCCCCAAGGCAGATAATGCAGCATCTCCTGTCCGGGCGGACTCACTTATCCCTATTGAATGTATTGCGGCTGAAGAAGCTTACAATATGACGCAGGATACTCCAGACGAACCGCAGTACCCCATAATATACCACAAGTACGAACACATCTTCCATAACTGAATTTTTTTAGTTAGAACTCGATTCTTTTCCCTTTGTTCGGACGCCTTTTAGGCTGATCCGAAAGGGGATATTTCAGGCTCCACAAAGGTGGGT
>CALZFJ010000240.1 GCA_945645715.1 uncultured Prevotellaceae bacterium
CTCTACACCTGAGGTACAGGTGAATGTGCTCCACAAGGCTGTGGGTGCAATCTCAGAGAGCGATGTGGTGCTTGCATCGGCATCAGATGCCTACATTGTGGGCTTCCAGGTGCGTCCGTCGCAAGCTGCACGCCGCCTCGCCGAAAAAGAGGGTGTGGATATCCGTCTCTACTCGGTCATCTACAAGGCCATAGAGGAGGTGAAGAGCGCAATGGAGGGTATGCTTGCTCCGGAGCTGAAGGAGGAAATCCTCGGAAGTGCCGAAGTGATGCAGACCTACCACATATCGAAGGTGGGAACCATTGCCGGCGCAATCGTGCGTGAGGGTAAGGTGAAGCGTAACTGCAAGGTGCGCGTGATTCGCGACGGCATTGTGCGCTACACCGGCGACCTCGGCTCGCTCAAGCGCTTCAAGGACGACGTGAAGGAGGTCACTACCGGATATGAGTGCGGACTCAGCGTGGCTGGCTACAACGACATTCAGGAGGGCGACTTCATCGAGTCGTTTGAGGAAGTCGAGGTAAAGAAGTCGCTCTAATGCCGGCATCGACACATTCCCGGCGTTGAATTTTTATTCTCTAAAATCGGATAATACACATAGCAATTATGGCTATCGAAATAAGGAAAATCGACACCAAGTGCGGGCTGAAGAAGTTCGTGAAATGGGGCATCGACCTCTACAAGGACAACGACTGCTTCGTTCCGCCTCTTGTGATGGACGACGTGAACACGCTCGACCCTCACAACAACCCGGCTTTCGACTTCTGCGAGAGCATCTATTTCATGGCTTACGACGACGGCAAGCCCGTGGGACGCATTGCCGGAATCATCAACAACGTGGTGAATGAAAAGACCGGCAAGAAGACGCTGCGCTTCGGCTGGGTGGATTTCATCGACGACCTGCGTGTGAGCGAGGCTCTTTTTCGCGCCGTGGAGGTGTGGGGCCGCTCTAAGGGCATGGAGGAGATTGTAGGTCCGCTCGGTTTCAGCGATATGGACCCCGAGGGTATGCTCGTGGAGGGCTTCGACCAGGAGGGTACGATGGCTACCATCTACAACTATCCCTACTATCCCAAGCACCTCGAGGCAATGGGCTTTGAGAAGGAAGCCGACTGGGTGGAGTTCCGCATGACAGTGCCCGACGGCATTCCTGAGCGCTACCAGCGCATCAGCGACATCATAAAGCGCAAATACGAGCTTTCTACGCCCAAATACACCAGCGCAAAGAAGCTCGTGAAGGATTACGGTCAGGAGATTTTCCAGCTCATCAATGAGGCTTATTCTGAGCTTTACGGCTACTCGCCGCTCACTCCGCGACAGATTAACCGCTACATCAGCATGTATATCCCCGTGCTGCGCCTCGACAACATCTCCCTTATCGTGGACAAGGACAAGAAGCTCATAGGCGTGGGAATTGCAATGCCGTCGATGTCGAAGGCACTCATCAAGTGCCGCGGACGCATGTTCCCATTCGGCTGGATTCATCTGCTCAAAGCTTTGCGCGGACAGAACGATGTGGTCGATCTGCTACTCGTGGCAGTGAAGCCCGAGTATCAGAGCAAGGGCGTGAACTCGCTGCTTTTCACCGACCTTATTCCGTGCTTCATCAAGAACGGATATAAGTTTGCCGAGAGCAACCCCGAGCTTGAGCTTAACCAGAAAGTACAGTCGCAGTGGGGCTACTTCGAGACGCGCCAGCACAAGCGCCGCCGCGCCTTCCGCAAGTCGCTCTAATCTCTCTCGCTGCCGGGACTGCCATCGGGCAAGTTCCCGCCAAACCGTCAGCTCCCATATCACCTGCAGGCGCTCAATGGACAATGCCCACTGAGCGCCTGCAAGCATTATAGCTGCTAAAGCCGATACTATATGCTTTTTTTTGCTTCAGCCACTGTGTTTTTTATTGGGTTGCATTGTGATTTTTCGAGGATTTAGATTAAATTTGCAAAGATATTGACAATTCCATTTATTATTGTAAAAATGAAGAAAACTATTCTTTCGATGCTTTTGCCGCTTGCTGCCCTCTCAGCATGGGCGGTGAGCGTGACTTCGACTCCCGGACAATTGTCGCAGGCGGTGACCGACCACAGTGTTACTGAACTCACCGTGGCGGGTGCTCTCGATGTGCGCGACTTTGCTTTTATCGCCGACAAGCTGCCGTCTCTCGCCTCGCTCGACATCAGCGATGCTGAGATTGTGGCATATACGTTCACCGCCGATGAGCAATACTTTGGCTGCCGCAACTCCTCGGCTGCAAATGCACTGCCCGGACACGCTTTCTTCGGATCTTCTATCAGCAACATAGCTCTGCCTGAGCAACTCACCGAGATAGGCGATGCTGCCTTTGCTGCGTGCGCCAATCTGCAGTCAATCTCCATTCCTGCAAACGTGACACGAATAGGCGACAACGCCTTCAATGCTTCGGCTCTCGCCGGAATCAACGTGAATGTCAGCGAAATCGGTGACAATGCCTTTGCCGACTGCCTCTCACTCACCTCGGTGCAACTTGGCTCTAATGTCACAAAGATAGGCAACCGCGCCTTTGCAGGCTGCAAGGAGCTTGCCTCAATTGATATCGCCGAAGGCTCTATGCTGCAGCTGATTGGCGACGAGGCTTTCTTGGGCACTGCACTCAGCGACTTCGACTTCGACCGTTGCCCCAATGTGGAAAGTGTGGGGAAATGGGCTTTTGCCGGCACGCAGATGCGCAAATCCGCCCTGCCCGATGCTCTGAGCGAGGTGGCTGAGGGCGTTTTCTTCGGGAACACTGCCGCCGAGCAGATTTCAATTCCCGAATATGCCGAAGCTATAGGCGATTATGCCTACTACGGCAATCCTGCCGAAAATGTGTTGAAAATCCCTGCCGACGTGGCAGCCATCGGCAATAACGCCTTTGAGGGCGTAACTCCTGCCTCGGTGGTAGCTTATCCGCTCAATGTGCCTGTGCTCGGCAAGGAGGTGTTCAAGGGTATGAACGAGGCATCTCGCATCATTCTATATGTGGAAAAGAGTGCGATTCCTGCCTACCAAAGCGCAGCCCAGTGGAACGACTTCGACATTCAGGACATCGCAGCTACCGACGCCCCGATGGTGGGTGCCGACAATGCCATAAAAGCCCACTTTGACGATGCCACTCTCTGCATTACCGCAACTGTGGAAATTGAGAGCATAAGCATCGTGAATGAAGCCGGTGTGCTGTGTGGCAAATCGCAAGGCTCAGGCTGCGAAGTGCGCATCGACACCTCTGCAATCACTTCGGGCATTGTGATAGCCGCTGTGACGATGAAAAGCGGCGAAGTACGCATCTTCAAGCTGCGCCGCAACTAAAACTTACGCAAAAAAAGAACAGTAATCAATAATAGATGGGAAAGAACAAACTGAAGAAATTTGCCGAGATGGATCGGCTGCCCAACGTGTACCAATTCCCCTTCGCTGCCATTCACGACCGGCAGTGTGAGCTGCGCGGCTGTTGGGGCGAGAAGGTGTTTGGTAACAGCAACCCCATTGTGGTGGAACTTGGCTGCGGAAAGGGTGAATATGCCGTGGGGCTTGCACGACGCTTCCCCGAGAAGAACTACATAGGCATCGACATAAAGGGCGCACGAATGTGGACAGGTGCCAAGCAGGCTCATGCCGAAGGATTGCCTAATGTGGCTTTTCTGCGCACAAACATCGAACTCATCGACCGCTTCTTCGCTCCCGGCGAAGTGAGCGAAATATGGATTACGTTCCCCGACCCACAGATGCGCAAGGTGCGCAAGCGCCTCACTTCCACACGGTTCATGGAGCTTTACCGCCTCATTCTGAAGCCCAACGGACTCGTGCATCTAAAGACCGACAGTCCTTTCCTCTACACCTATACCGACGCTATGGTGGCTCTCAACGAGCTGCCTGTGGAGGTGAACACTGCCGACCTGTATCACTCCGGGCTTGCCAACGACATTCTGGAAATCCGCACTTTCTATGAGCAGCAATGGCTCGACCGCGGACTCACCATTAAATACCTGCAATTCCACCTCACACCCGACACCGCGCTCTCAGAGCC
>CALZFJ010000241.1 GCA_945645715.1 uncultured Prevotellaceae bacterium
CATGTTCAGCCTCAAGGGTGTGTATGCGCTGTTCGAGCGTGGCAGCTTGTTCCTTGAGGGCTTTGCGCTTTGATTCCTCTATCTGGCACTTCTGCTTCGCTTCGTCGGCGCGTCGTGAGCTATCCTCGGCGGCCTGTGTGGCTTGTGTGAGTTTGGCGGTTATGTCGGCACGGTTCTTGTCCCATGCGGCATTTGCTTGCGCCAGTGCCGATTTGTGAATGTCGTCGATAGCACTTTTGAAGTGTGAGCCAAGGCTTTGTGTGATGGCTTTCTTCTCGGCTTCTATGTCGATGCAATCTTTCACAATTTGTGGAAGATTGGCATTGACGATGGCTATAATTGAATTCAGAAAGCCTTCGGGAAGTTCATAGCTGATGGGGGCTGTCTTCAACGGAGTGGCTTCAGCGGGTGGCTCAGGAGCTTGTGGCAACTGAGACTTTGGCTTCACAGTTTCGACCGGTGGCGTAGGCTTGAATGGGTTGATATATGGCTCACGCTTCTCTTGGTCGTCGTAGTTGAGCTCGTCGTCGATGTCGTTGCTCATGGGATTGTCGGAGAATCCGAAAGCATTCTTTAGATTATTGAAAAACGACATAAGTGTTCTATATTTTTATTGTTTGAAAATTCAATGTTATTCAATCTCGAAATTGGTGGAGTTGGGCTGGTTCTCGTCGGTTGTCGCTGCGATGTTGGCATTGGGCTTCAACACTATCCCTAAGCTCTTGCGTCCATTGATAGCCACGGTGAGCGGCGTGTCGAAGTCGATAATGCGAAGGTTTTCACTTTCGTAGCTGCTTGGGCGTGAAGCAAGATACTCATTATCGATTACGCTACCATCGCCGGGAGCACCCACGGTGAAGTATCCCACTCCGAACGATGTGAGGTTTTGGAAAAAGTGAGTTCCCTGGCTTGGCTCAATGCGGTTGCCTTTCAGCGATGTTTCCACAATGAGCTTTGCTGCCGAAATGTGCGGCCACTTCACCGGAATGCCAAGTGCAGTGTCGCTTGAGCCCCATCGTCCGGGACCGATTAATATGTAGTTGCGTCCTTCGGTGGTGAATTGGCGGTTGATTTTTTCGATTTCGCGTGCGATAAGAGAGTTGTTCATCATGCCGAATCGCTCTGGCTTCACCATGACTATGCTGCCGATGTTGTCCATCAGTCCGTGCCCCAGTGCAGTGAGGCTTTTCAGAATCAGTGCCGAGTCGCACGATTCCATCACTTTTTCGTCGAGCATCTCCTTGCGATCTACTATCGGGCGAATCTGTAGCCAGTATAGCTGTCCTTTCTCAGTGGTTTCTTCCGTGATGGGCTTGCTGTTGTTGATGATTCCGGCAAATTCTATTTCCACCGGGCGGCACATTGCACTCTGTCCCTTCGAGAGCATCAGGTCGGCAATTTCGGCAAGTGGATATACGCCATGCTGAAGCACATTGGCAAATGTCACCACTTTACGGCCTTCACCGGCGTCGGTATCGCGAATCACGCCGCTGCCGAAGTCGTAGGTCGATACCATATAGCGCAAGGCTCCGCTTTCGGCAACGTCTTGTATGCGCATCTTCTTGATGTTGAAACCGTCATCTACACTGAACGAAGCAGCATCTTTCCCGCTGAGGTCGAGGGCGTAAAAGCGCGTCTGCGTGTCGCTCAGGGCGATGTCCATGGTGCTGGTTTGCAGCACTTTGTTTGGGTGACGTGGCGAGAAACGTAGCGAGCGACCGCCATCGACGATATATTTTCCAAGTCCCACGGCGATTTCGGTAACACCGTCCTCAGGGCGTTCATCGTTGATGGGGTAGTAGTTGAGCGAGCGCCCTACGCCCGAGAATGATGGGAAATAAATGCCGCTGGAGTATTCATTTCCCACCACTTCCTGAATGATTACCGCCATTTTTTCTTGGTCGATAACGTTCTGTGTGGCTGTCATGTAGGCTTTGCTGTCGGCATAGAATACTGATGCATACACGCTCTTTATGGCATTGCCGAGCATTTCGAGCATTTCATATTTGTCGGCAGTGTGGGGTATCATATATGTGGAGTAGATTCCGGCGAATGGCTGGTAATGGCTGTCTTCGAGCAGGCTTGAGCTGCGAACAGCCAAGGGCTTATCCACCACTTCAAACAGCGCAAAGAAGTCTTCTATCAGTCTCTCGGGCAGGCGTGCCTGCAAGAAGCAGCGCAGAATCTCACTGTCGCTCATGTCGCTCAGGGCAAGTGGATAAAGGTTGTTACGCTCCATGAACTCGTCGAAAATGTCGGTGCAGAGCACCACGGTGCGCGGAATGGAGATGGTCACGCCCTTATAGTTGTCAAACTCCGGGTTGTGCTTGATGATAGAATCGATAAATGCCAATCCGCGTCCTTTTCCGCCCAGCGAGCCTTGCCCGATGCGGGCAAAGTTGGAGTAGTGGTCGAATCGGTCGCGGTGAAACACTGCCACTACGCCGCGGTTCTTCATCTTTCGGTACTTCACTATGAGGTCGAAGAAAAGCTGTCGCACCGCCGGGGCTTCGCTGATGTCCATAAAGCGGTGCATCTTGATAACTTCGGCAATGGGGAACATGGCGCGTGAGTAGAGCCAGCGCGAAATATCGTTGTAGCTCGCGTGGTAGAGGAGCGACTCCGAGGGAATGTCGAAGATGTGCTGTTGCAGCTCTTTCAGGTTGCGTATGCGCAGAATCTCCTCGTCGGTTTTCGGATTGCGGATAATGAAATCGCCGAAACCGAAATTTTCCATGATGGCATCGCCAAGGTCCACGGGGAGCTTCTTTGAGTTTTTGTTGATAAATGTGCCGTCGAATTCTTTCACGAGCGGCTCATTCTCTTCTTCGCTCGATTCAATGATTATGGGCAGGTAGGGGTCGCGGGCACGCAGCTCGTGGGCAAGCTCTATTCCTGCTTTTGCGCACTTTTCGCCCCCACGCTTGAACGAAACGTCGGAGATTACTCCGAGAATGTTCTTTTCGTAGCGGTTATACAGCTCCATAGCCTCCTCGTAGTCACGGGCGAGCATCACCTTAGGGCGACCACGCATTCGCATCATCTGCTCGTGCTCGTTGAGGGCTTCGGTAGAGAAGATGCGTGACTGTCGCAAAAGGAATTTGTAGAGCGTTGGGAGAATTGAGGAGTAGAAGCGCACCGAGTCCTCCACCAAGAGGATTAGTTGCACGCCTACACTGTTAATGTCGTTGTCGGCATTGAGCTTGTCCTCAAGCAACTTGATGATGGCAAGAAGCAAATCTACGTTGCCGAGCCAGCTGAATACGTAATCTACACCGCCAAAGTCCTCGTTTGCCAAGCGGCGCGACACTTCGCGTGAGAATGGTGTGAGCACCACAAATGGGGTTTCGGGATACACTCCCTTGATAACTTTCGCGTTGGCAAAAGTCTCGCTGATGTCCACGCCGGGCATCGCAATGATAAGGTCGTAGTGCTTCTCTGCAAGGCGTTCAAGGGCTGTCGCATAGTCGCTCACCTGCGACACTCGCGGAGGCGAACTCAGGTTGAGCGAGGTATATTCAAAATAGATTTGCTCCTCCACGCGCCCGTCTTCCTCCATCATGAAGGCGTCATAGGGCGATGCGATGAGCATGACGTTGAATACGCGCTTCTGCATAAGATTCTGGAAAGCGGTATCCTTGAGATATAGTTGGCTTAAACTTGCTTCATTCATTGTTAATAACAACAAGAAGCCGTTTTTGAGGCTTCTTGTTTTGCAAATTTACACATAATCCGCGAAATATACTACCTATAGTGTAAAAAAAGTTTCATTTTCATTATTTATAATGTGTAAAGGGGAATTGAGGTGTAAGTGAGAAAAAAATGGGCTTCTGCATTATTTCGCTGAGCCGTGTGGGGAAAATATGTTGTAGAGCATAAAAATATTGTGGGGTAAAAGGCTGATTTGTGATGTTTTGGGGATTTTTCTGGAAAAAAGTTGAAAAAAAGTTGCTGAAATATTTGGTTGGTATTGGTTTTTTGTAGTACCTTTG
>CALZFJ010000242.1 GCA_945645715.1 uncultured Prevotellaceae bacterium
TGCACATCACAATATTTTTCCGTAATTTTGCAAGATAATAATGAAATAGCGTTTAATTGAAACAATTAAGGCACTGTAATATTTTTTAAGTAGATAATCATGATGAATGGAAGAGGGTCGTTTCTGGGGTCGATACCCACAGTGACAAAAAACCTGCTGATAATAAATGTGCTGATGCTCATAGCCACATCGGTGTTCCGCACTAAGGGCATCGACCTTAACGAGTGGATAGGACTCCACTACTGGGAGGGGTCGAAATTCAATGTGGCACAGCTGATAACTTATATGTTCCAGCACGATGGCTTCACGCACTTGTTTTTCAATATGTTCTCACTGTTTATGTTTGGCGGGCTGCTTGAGCGCGTGTTTGGCTCGAAGCGGTTTTTGTTCTACTACATTTCGTGCGGCATAGGTGCGGCGATAGTGCAGGAACTTGTGTGGTGGCTCACATGGGAGGGACAATTTGCACTCGTCGATGCTCAGGGCTTCGTGGCACTGCGAGGTGCTGAGGCGGTGGCATACGGCGTGCAGCATGGCATGATGGACTCTTTCTTCAACTCAATGATAACAATTGGCGCCAGTGGTGCAGTGTTTGGCATATTGCTGGCATTTGGAATGGTATTCCCCAACATGCCACTCTATCTCATGTTTATTCCCATACCAATCAAGGCAAAGTGGATGGTGCTTGGCTATGGAGCGATTGAGCTGTTTTTCGGAATCAGCGGCTTCCAGGCATCGGTTGCCCACTTTGCGCACCTTGGAGGAATGATATTCGGCTTCTTGCTATTGCTTTACTGGAAAAAGAAAGGAGTGATAGGTGGCGGGCTTTATTGACAACCTACGCAGCCGCTATGCGGCAGCCACAGTGCCGGTGCGCTTTGTGATGGTGAATGTGGCGGTGTTTGTGATAGTGAGGGTGGTGGCACTTGTGTGCCTGCTCTTTGCTGTCGATGCCACGCCGGCAATCGAGCTGCTCGAAATGCCATCGAACCCGGTGAAGTTTGTGCATCAGCCGTGGAGCCTGATAAGCTACATGTTCCTGCACTATGATGTGATGCACATACTCTTCAATATGCTGTGGCTATATTGGTTTGGAGCAATGTTTCACCAGATATTCGGCACACGCCGCTTTGTGGGTCTGTACTTCCTTGGCGGAATAGGCGGAGCACTGCTTTATATGCTTGCCTACAATGTGTTGCCGCTTTTCAGCAGCACAGAGGGCTTGCTGCTTGGAGCATCGGCATCGGTGCTTGCCATAGTGGCTGCCACTGCGGTGCGCCAGCCCGACTACAAGGTGGGTCTGCTTTTCTTCGGACAGATTTCGCTCAAGTGGATAGCGATAGTGACGATATTCATCGATGTGATAAGCATCGGATCGAGCAACGCCGGCGGACACATTGCGCACCTCGGCGGTGCCTTGGTGGGTGCTGCGTTTGCTCTTGCCGACCGCCGTGGAACCGACATCACTGCGTGGTTTAACCGTGCCATCGACTGGATTGTGAATCTCACGCGCCGCCGACCCCGGGTGAAGGTGGGCAACTTCCACAACTCTCCCTTCACACGCACAAAGCAGCAGCCCCGCGATGATAACCGCAGGCAACCTCGCGACGACAAGCAGCAAGATGAGCGAGATAACGGTCGCCGCCACACAATGACACCGGCTGAAGAGGCTGAAATGGACGAAATCTTAAAGAAGATAAAGCTCTCGGGCTATTCTTCGCTCACTGCCGAGGAAAAGAGACGACTTTTTGAGGTGAGCAAGCGATGAACAGAGGCTAATAAAACGACGATATTTCAATAACCGAAACAATTATAGATGCAAAAGCAACGACGACATAGCAGAATACCGGCACTGCTGAAGCTCATAGGGGCGATATTCAGTGCGATGGTGGCGGTTGTGTATTTAGCGTCGGCATACGGTGGAATGGCTGACCCCGTGACGTCGGCTAAGCTGTCGGTGCTCGGACTTGCCTATCCCATAGCTCTCGGCGTGACCGTGCTGCTGATGGTGGTGTGGCTGTGCATGAGGCTGTGGCAGCTTGCTCTGATTCCGCTGCTGGCGATAATTGCGTCGTGGGGACCGCTCACCACATTCTCTCCGCTCAACTTCACCGGCCGCGACGTTGCAGAAGCCGACAGCACCCGCACTTTCAGGGTGCTCACCTACAATGTGATGAACTTCACCGACAATACCGGTGTGCGACACACTCCCAACCGCACCATTCAGTACATCCTCGATTGCGATGCCGACATCGTGTGCCTGCAGGAGGCTGCGCAGGAGCATAACTTCGAGAAGGTGGAATATGTGAGCGAGATGCTTGAGGTGATTAGGGAAAAATATCCCTATTATCACAATCATCGCAGCGATGTGGTGCTGCTGTCGAAGTATCCCATAGTGAGCGAGGTGGATTCGGTATATTTCGACAATCACATTTGCTCCGTAGGATGGGATGTGGCGATGCCGGGCGACACGGTGAGGGTGTATAGCTGCCACTTGGAGTCGATTGGACTCACCCAGACCGACAAGCACCTGTATCGCCAGCTCACGAAGCTGCAGAACATGAGCAGCACAAGCGACCTCGATGAGGTGCGTGGCACGCTCGTCACCAAGCTTGCGCGAGCCTATCGCTGCCGCTCGCTCCAGGCACGCCTGCTGCGCGACTTGATTGAAGCAACCGACCGCCCTGTGATACTTTGTGGCGATTTCAACGACACTCCAGGCTCTTTTGCCTACCGCACGATTATGGGCGATGACATGCGCGATGCCTACGCTGAGCGTGCACTCGGACCCACCATCACCTATCACTGCAACCGCTTCTACTTCCGCATCGACCACATACTCTATCGTGGCAACTTTGATGCAGTGAAGATTGAGCGAGGCACGCTCAGTGCTTCCGACCACTATCCACTCGTTGCCACCTTCAAGTGGGCAGCCGACGGTGACGACACTAATGAATAACAATATCAACTAAAAATAAGAATGAATATGAAACAAAAATTATTAACACTAACCGCAGCGTGTGCCGTGCTACTCACCACAAGCTGCTCAAAGAAAATGGACAATTCAGAAAACCCGTTCATGCAGGACTATACCACAGAGTATGAGATTCCGCCATTCGACCAGATTAAGTATGAGCACTACATTCCCGCCATTAAGGCTGGAATCGAGGAGCGCAACCAGGAAATCGCCGCTATCACCAATAACCGTGCGATGCCCGACTTCGACAACACTATCCTTGCCCTCGACAACAGCGGCAAGCTTCTCACGAAGGTGAGCTATGTGTTCTATGCACTCAGCGAGAGCGACAACACTCCCGAGATGGAGAAAATCTCGGAGGAGGCAATGCCGCTGCTCACTGCTGCAGCCGATGAGTTCTCTATGAACGAGATGCTTTTCGAGCGCATCAAGCAGGTGTATGACCGCAAGGACAAGCTCAACCTCACAACAGCACAGGAGCGTCTGCTCGACAAGTATTACAAGAGCTTCACCCGCAATGGTGCGCTTCTCTCAACAGCCGAGAAGGATACACTCAAAAGTATCAACCAGCAGCTTGCCAACTATGAGCTTGCCTACAACTCAAATATCCTGAAAGAGACCAACGAGAGCGAAATCGTGGTGGAGAATGAGGCTGACCTTGCCGGAATCCCCGCAGCAACCGTAGCCGAGGCTGCCGAGGAGGCAAAGCGTCGTGGCAAAGAGGGCAAGTGGGTGTTCACAGTGCATGCTCCGAGCCGCCTTGCCGTGCTGAGCTATGCCGACAACCGCGACCTTCGCCGCCGCATGTATGAGACTTACACATCGCTTGCAAGCAACGACAACAAATATAACAACTCAGAGAACATCAACCGTCTGCTTGAGCTTCGTGCCAAGAAGGCTAAATTGCTCGGTTTTGAGTCGTTTGCAGCCTACCAGATGGACGACGTGATGGCAAAGACAGTGGAGAATGCCGAGAATCTGCTC
>CALZFJ010000243.1 GCA_945645715.1 uncultured Prevotellaceae bacterium
GGTGAATCTGCTCATTCGTTGCGGCTGCCGTGCAGCCACAGGCGGAGAATTTACACGCCGGGCATTCACCAACGGCAGGCTCGACCTGTCGCAAGCCGAAGCAGTGGCCGATGTGATAGCCTCCTCGTCGAGAGCATCGCACCGCATAGCCATGAGCCAGATGCGAGGTGACTTTAGCCGCCAGCTCAGCATGCTTCGCGAGCGACTGCTGCACTTCGTGTCGCTGATGGAACTTGAACTCGATTTCAGTGAAGAAGAGGTGGAATTTGCCGACCGCAGGCATCTGGTGGAACTTGCTGAGGAGATTCGTGGCGTGATAGCCCGACTGACCCACTCGTTTGCCGTGGGCAACGCCATCAAAAACGGTCTGCCGGTGGCAATAGTCGGAGAGACCAATGCCGGAAAATCCACACTGCTCAACTATCTTCTGCACGACGACCGTGCCCTGGTGAGCGACATTCATGGCACCACGCGCGATGTGATTGAGGACACCATAACCCTTGGAGGCACTCTTTTCCGCTTTATCGACACCGCCGGAATACGCGAAACCACCGACCGCATCGAGGAGATGGGAATAGAGCGCACATTCCGCAAGATGAGCGAAGCACAGATAGTGCTGTGGGTAATCGATGGTACCACTCCAATTGATGAAATAGCTCCGCTCGCAGCACGCATACTCCCCACAATATCTGCCGGGAATGCTGTTGAAGAATTTTCCACGGAGTGTACGGGAGGTGTGGCTGATGGCACATTTGCCGCAAAAAGGCTGATAGCCGTAGTCAATAAAGGCGACCTCCTGAGCCGCGGGCAAGAGGTGGCACTGCGCGATGCACTTGCCGGAATGCTCCCTGCCGGAACCCCTACAATCATTATCAGCGCACGCGAACACACTAATCTCGACACACTGCAGCAAGCCTTGCTACATGCCGCAGCCCTCCCCGACAACGATGCCAACGAGGTGATAGTGACCAACGCCCG
The DNA here is from genome assembly GCA_945645715.1 of uncultured Prevotellaceae bacterium. Lineage (GTDB taxonomy): Bacteria > Bacteroidota > Bacteroidia > Bacteroidales > Muribaculaceae > CALZFJ01. The sequence goes on from CALZFJ010000243.1 coordinate 979, forward strand.
CCACTACGCGGCTCTCGCTAAAGCCGGAGAAGCTATTGCGCGTGCCATCGACGGACTGCAAGCCGGCATCAGCGGCGACTTCGTGAGTCAGGATATACGCGAGTGCATGCACTACCTCGGCGAAATCACCGGCGAAATCACCCCCACCGACGTCCTCTCCACCATCTTCCGCCACTTCTGCATCGGCAAATAAGCGAATTAAAACAACGACAAACAATCATAAGCAAAAAATAGAAACCGCTGATTTTCAGCGGTTTTTGTTTTTTAACACTTTGCCGGTTGCTCGTTGATTTTCCTCAATTTTACCCCTATTTTTGTAAAAATTTCTACCGCGAACGAGGTGACAACATTTTTAACTGTTATTAACGGCATTTTTGAGACGCCGTGAGAAAGTCGGAAAATGTGATTCAATGTCCAACTTTGAGACGCAGTGAGACGTAGCCCACAGTGATGATTCCAGGCTCAGATGAGACGCAGTGAGACATAACGCACAATTGTGATGGTAGGCTCAGATGAGACGTGGTGAAACACAGTGAGACGAGGTGAAACAAAATGAGAAATGTTTTTTACAAAAATCACGAAGATAAGGAATTATGGAATTTACATTGTATTGCCAGTGGTGTGGAACCCAGTTCCGCACTCACAAAATGACCGCAAGATACTGCTGTCAACGTTGCAGTAAATTAGCTTATAAGGCACGAAAAAAGACTGAGAAAATTAAGGCTTTTGATGCTTCGAAAGTCAAGAATCAGACGATAGAAAACAAGCCTTTTCTATCGCCGACTGAGGTAGGAACGTTGTTGGGACTGAGTCGGGCAACGGTCTATCGACATTTAGCATTGGGGCGAATAAAGTGTGTGAGAATAGGCTGTAGAACCCGAATCAGGCGCATCGATATTGAGAAGGTGTTTGATAAAGCCATAGTTTGCCGAAAACGGGAAAAGGACGACAGGCCGACGGAGCTGTATTATTCCACAAAGGAAATCCTGGAAAAATTTGGAATTGAGAAGAAGACGCTTTATAGGCGATGCCGTATGTATGGAATAGAGAAGATTGCCGACGGTAATAGGACTCTCTATGATCGCGCTCTAATAGATAAATATTTCGACGACTTGATTGAAGACGTTGACCTCGACCGCTATTACACAATGGCGGAGGTGATGAAGCGATATGGAATGACTCGCAGTGCGGTGACGACATTTGTAATGCGTAATGCAATTCCGCGAATCAAGAAGCATCACGATGTCTATTACTCGCGGGCACATTTTGATGCAGCCCGACAGAAAATGGGAGGTTTCAATCCTGAATATTATTCATACGCTGAGATAAAAGATAGTTATGGATTTAATCGCGACCAGATAAGATATTATGTAAACAAGTATCAGATTCCACACAAGAAGCAAGGAAGTTTTACGCTCGTTTTGCGCAGCGGTTTTGACTTCGTGATGAAACAGCACATGGGCGGAAATGCCGTGAAAAGAGAATTATAGTGAAATAAAACGGTAATGATGTTTTTCACAGTTGTTTCTTTAAGGAAATTTGCAGAAAAAACAATATTAACCATAAAAATCAGAAAGGAATATGAATATCTGTAAAAATGTCGCGTTGAGAGCGCGTGAATTGAAAAATGGAATGCTCTCACTATATCTGGATTATTATCCGGCATATCGCAATCCCGATACTCGCCAGGTGTGGAAACATGAGTCGTTGGGAATCTACATTTATGCCAAACCGAGGAATGCTCGAGAGCGGAAGTTTAATGATGAGATGATGGAGAAGGCTGAGGCAATTCGTTGCACACGATTCACCGAGGTGATCAATGAGCGCTATGCTTTCTTCGACCAGAAGCGAATAAGCCAGGGCGATTTTTTAGCTTACTTCAAGCAACAGCTCAAAAAGCACGATATGAAATGGACATATGTGTATCAGCACTTCTGCAAATATGTAGATGGAGTATGTACGTTTGGAGAAATCAATCTGTCGCTCTGCAATGGGTTTAAGGAGTATCTGCTGTCGGCACGAAAACTCAGTAACGAGAGCAAGTATATCTCTCATAACTCGGCAGTGGGTTATTGGTCAACGTTTAGAGGATTGCTCAAGCTGCTGTATCGCAACAAACTTATTCCGGAGAATCTTAATGAAAATCTCGACAAACTTGATTGTGTAGATGTGAAGAAAGTGGCATTGTCGAGTGAAGAAGTGGTGCGCCTTGCCGAAACGCCGTGTGAGATACCGCTGCTGAAGCAGGCAGTGCTGTTTTCGTGCCTCACAGGATTGCGACGAAGCGACATTCTGGCGTTGCGTTGGGAAGATATTGTGGACTATGAGGTAGGAGGGAAGTGCCTGCACATTGTCACCCAGAAAAACAAGCGGGAAGACGTGATTCCTATCAGCCCTGAAGCCCTTCAGCTGATTGGATATTCACCCGAGAAAAAAGGAAAGGTGTTTGCCGGTTTCAAAATCTCGTGGCTTTGCTATCAGATGAAGAATTGGATAAAGCAAGCGGGTATCAACAAGAAGATTTCGTTTCACTCCTTTCGACGCACCTTTGCTACACTGCAAGCTGCAGCCGGAACCGATCCGCACACCATACAGATGCTGATGGGGCACAGAAGCATCATCACTACCGAGCGCTACATAAAGACCGTAGATCAGAATCTGCTTGATGCCAGTGCCAGAATCACACTGAAACGCAGCAGCTTAAACTCCGGCAATCCACCCACCGCCCCATGAGAAATGCTTTGGGGTGGAGCGGTGGGGTGTGCTTTGGGTGTGAAAAGGAGGATTATATCCTCAGAATCCCGCTCTTGCTGTTAATTAGCGGCAAGAGCGGGATTCGCATTATTTGCGTAGCGCCGAAAGAGGCAGCCTGCGCTGGGGTTAGAGCCAGTGGTAGTGGGCATTGAGGGTGGTGAAGAGCAGGTAGCCGAAGAAGGCGAGCCCGAGGGTGAAGAATGGCCAGATGAACCACTGGGCG
>CALZFJ010000244.1 GCA_945645715.1 uncultured Prevotellaceae bacterium
CGGTCGGTCTGGGGTGACATAGATGGCATCTCTCCCTTGCGGCGGGTGACCATATCGATGATTTTGCTCGAATATTCTTCGGGAACGTTGATTGTGAGTTGCTCCACCGGCTCGCACTTCTGTCCGTTAATCTCCTTGATAATCACCTGTGGCTGTCCCACCTGAAGCTCATAGCCCTCGCGACGCATGGTCTCGATAAGCACCGACAGGTGAAGCACTCCACGCCCGAACACATTCCACGCATCTTCGCTCTCGGTGCGTTCCACTCGCAGCGCAAGGTTCTTGTCGAGCTCGCGGGCGAGGCGGTCGGCTATGTGGCGCGATGTCACGTATTTTCCGTCTTTACCGAAGAAAGGAGAGTTGTTGATGGTGAATGTCATCGACATGGTAGGCTCGTCGATGGCGATGCGTGGCAGCGGTTCGGGATTGTTCAGGTCGGCAACGGTGTCGCCAATCTCAAATCCTTCAATGCCTACAAGAGCACAGATATCACCTGATTTCACACTCTGCACCTTCTTGCGGCCCATTCCCTCAAACACGTGAAGCTCCTTGATGCGCTGCTTCACGGTTGAGCCGTCTTTCTTGCACAGGGCAATATCCATACCCTCACGCAGCTCACCGCGATGCACGCGTCCCACTGCAATTCGGCCTACGTACGACGAATAGTCGAGCGAGGTGATTAGCATCTGAGCATCGCCTTCAAGCTCCTCGGGAGCCGGTATGTATTCAATGATTGCATCAAGCACGGCATTGATGTTGTCGGTGGGCTTGCGCCAGTCGAGGCTCATCCAGTTCTGCTTTGCCGAGCCATATATTGTGGGGAAATCAAGCTGCTCCTCGGTAGCGTCGAGGTTAAACATCAGGTCGAATACCATCTCCTGCACCTCATCGGGACGGCAGTTGGGCTTATCCACCTTATTTACCACCACAATGGGTTTCAGTCCCATCTGAATGGCTTTCTGAAGCACAAATCGCGTCTGTGGCATCGGACCCTCAAAGGCGTCAACGAGCAGCAAGCAGCCATCTGCCATATTGAGCACTCGCTCCACCTCGCCTCCAAAGTCGGAGTGTCCCGGAGTGTCTATAATATTGATTTTATATCCGTTGTAGTTTATCGAAACATTCTTCGAGAGGATTGTGATTCCACGCTCTCTTTCCAAATCATTGTTGTCGAGCATTAGTTCTCCCGTGCTCTGATTGTCGCGGAACAGATTGCCCGCAAGTAACATCTTATCTACCAATGTAGTTTTGCCATGATCGACGTGTGCAATAATGGCAACATTCCTAATCTTCTGCATATAATACCTATTTCGGGGTGCAAAGTTACAAAAAACTCACGAATTTTCGTGCCTATATCTCCCAAAAATCATCGCCACGACGCCAAACTTATATATTTTCCGGGAAATCGCCATTTTTATCGTCAAAAAATTGCTCCGCTATTGTGCATATCTTAAATTTTATTACTACCTTTGCACCCGAATTATTAACAAATCAAATTTTTTATAAAGAATGTACTTAGATTCTGAAAAAAAGAAAGAAATCTTTGGGACTTACGGCGCCAGCAATACTGATACTGGGTCTGCAGAGGCACAGATTGCATTATTCTCAGTCCGTATCTCCCATTTGACTGAGCACCTCAAGTCAAATCACAAAGATTATAGAACTGCTCGCGCTCTTAAGATGCTCGTTGGTAAGCGTCGTCGTCTTCTCGATTATCTCATCAAGAAGGACATCAACCGCTACCGCGCTATCATCGCAAAGAAAGAGCTTGGTATCCGCAAGTAATCAGCCGGAAACCTTCAGAAAACCTAAAAAGGAGACGCCGCTTCGGTGCCTCCTTTTTTGTGCTTTCTATATTGGGCAATGCAGCACTGCCTCAGCCATTTCTTGCCGCAATGCAGCACTGCCATTTATTTCTTCTTTTCGGTGCGGTGTATCATCTGCCGCAAGAGAAGGCACGCCGGCTCAAGCATTGTACCGTGGTCGAAGCCTTTCAGCTCATACAACTCCACTTTGTTGCCCTTGGCATTGAGTATTTCCTGCAGGTGCAGGTTCTCGGTGTAGCGTGCAAGCATCTCCTTCTCGCGGTCGCCGGTGAGCAACAGCATTAGCGTGCCAAGACGGCGCGAATTGTAGATGGGTGCAAACTTGTCGATAATCGGAATCTGCGTATCAAGCCCGCGCTCCTTGCGTATGGTGTAGTGCGTATTGGTCTGCCCGCTGAATGGCACATATCCGGCAATGCTGTCGGCATCTATCCCGTATGCTCCGAGATAAGCCTTGTCGAGTGCAAGCATCAGCGTGAGGTAGCCACCAGCCGAGTGTCCGCACACCCACACTTTGCCGCTTGTTCCGCCATACTCAGCTATGTGGCGCATGGTCCATGCCACAGCCGCTGCTGCATCGTCGATATATGCAGGGTGTTGGGCGCGAGGACTTAGGCGATAGTTGGGCGCAACCACAGCAAAGCCCTGCTCCTTCAGCAGCTCGGGTATAAACTTCTCTCCGCCCTCAAGTCCGCCTCCATGGAAGAACACCACAGTGGGGAAATCCTTCTTTCCCTGGGGAAGATAAAGGTCGAGCTTGCAACGCTCACTGCGGTAGGCATCGGCACCGGCGTCATCAATGTAGCCCACATTGCTTATGGTGCTATATAAATCGGCAGCCGTGGCAGGCATGCCGCACAATAGCGACAGTGTCATTACCACGACTGCTAATATTCTTTGTTTCTGCATCATATCCGTTTAGTTCTCCTCGGGTGCATGGTCGATAAGGTCCATAAACTGGTCGAGCTTAGGAGTGATTATAATCTGTGTGCGGCGGTTGCGCTGCTTGCCAAGCTCGGTACTGTTGTCGGCAATCGGGTTAAACTCGCCACGACCTCCGGCTGTGAGTCGCTTTGCCTCTACACCGTAGTTTTTGATGAGATATTGCACCACGCTCGATGCACGCAAGCAAGAGAGATCCCAGTTGTTGCGAATGTTCTTCATCGATGCTGCGGTGTTGTTCACAGGCACATTGTCGGTGTTACCCTCGATAAGTACGTCGTAGTCTTTATAGTCCATGATGATTTTTGCAATCTTGCTCAGTGTCTCGGCTGCACGGTCATTGATTTCATAAGAACCGCTGGTGTAGAGCATATTGTCGGCAAGCGAGATATACACCACGCCCTTGAGCACCTGCACATCCACCTCCTTCAGTTCCTCCTTGCTCAGCGAGCGAGTGAGGTTGTTGGTAAGCACCATGTTGAGTGAGTCGCTCTTGCTCTTCACCTCAACCAAGTGGCGGATATACTGGTTCGACTCATTGATCTGATCCACAAGCTTGCTGATATTGATATTGTTCTCGCTCGAGTTGGTCAAGCTGCGGTCGAGCGACACTTGCAGCGACTGATAGTTGCTGTTGGCTTGGGCAAGCTGGTCCTCAAGTGCCTTGATGCGGGCATTTGCGGCTGCAAGCTCCTGCTTTGTGTCGGAGTTCTGGTCCTTCACTTCCTGCATCTTGGTGTAAAGTTCCTTCTTCTCATTCGTGCAATTCTGCAAGCTCTGCTGGCTTGCCTCAAGTTCTTTCTTGCTCACGCAGCCGGTCAATACCACTGCCGAAAGCATTGCAATAGCTAATGTCTTTGTCTTCATATCATTCTTGTTTTTATTATTTGTCATAAATTTTCCAGCGCGCCGCATGCACCTGTTGCGACCCACTACTTCTTAAAACGTACAAATATACTAATTTAGCGCACAATTTCGCCACTTATCGTTCCGATTTATACAAATTTAACTATTACTGCCCGATAAAGCTTTTCTCAAATGAAATTCTTTATCGGGCAGCGATATGAAATAGACTATATTTTTCTGATTATCGGTTCAATGAATTTACTATCTCGTCATTCATCTTGCGCAAGCGCTTCTCGTCCATCTTCATCACCTTGCGGTCGTAGGTCATCAC
>CALZFJ010000245.1 GCA_945645715.1 uncultured Prevotellaceae bacterium
CCATAGTAGCGGCGACGGTGCTTTTCGGTAGCCTCGATCAGTTTTAAAGCGTCTTTTGTGGGAAGTCCGGCGAGAGCCGGGGTAGGGTGGAGCATATTCTGCATTTTATCAACTTGCGACATATTGGAAATCTCGCCGGTGAATTCGGTGCAAAGGTGCTCTACATTGCCGGCTTGGCGCGAATAGGTGTCCGATTTTGTGTGCTTTATATTTAGATTAGTGAACAAGTCCTCGATGTAGTCGGCAACTATGCGCTGTTCTTCAATTTCTTTGTCGCCCCAGTTGCCCTCGGCACCTGCACTACGAGTTCCGGCAAGAGCCATGGTGCTTATTTTGCGTGCTGAGTAGGATAGGTAGCACTCAGGAGATGCACCGAGCCATGTTCCTGTGGTTTCGGTGTTGAAAATAAACACGAAAGCATTAGGGTTTGAAGCAGTGAGAAGTGAGAACACATTCGCCCAATCCACACCGTTGCATTTGCCGCAGATGGTGCGCGAAAGCACCACTTTGCGCAACTCACCGCTGCGCATACGTGCTATCAGATTGTGCGCTTGCTCCATATATTGTTCTTTCAGCGTGCCGGTATTGCTCACATTGTGAGTTGAACGCTGTGTGAGGGTAGATGTGGGGAGGCGCAGGAACTTTGAGGCATCGAATTGGGCCGAAATGTATGTGGTGGGGGAGTCGGGCGATTCTCTGAAGGGGCGAATGTAGAAACCCATCGGCGTATGCTGGTCGATTATCTGTGCCCCGAAGTGCAGCTCTTGCTCACCGGGCATGCGGTAGGCATAAAAGTGCGAGCCGGTGGCGACTGCCTTAGCTACAGCCTCGATAATTATACTGTTGTTTTCGGTTATTTTGCTCATTCTGCTTGTTGTTCAGTCACTTCACCAATAAGTTCAAATGGCATTGCAGCCTCAATTCTCACGTTATAGAATTTGCCTATTGAGAGAGGTTGCGATTTCTTTATCAAAACTTCAGGATCTACCTCTGGAGAGTCAAATTCAGTGCGACCTATGAAGTAGTCGCCTTCTTCACGGTCGATAATCACCTTCAGCACGCTGCCTATTTTGGCTTCGTTCAGCTCTAAGGCAATACCCTCTTGAATCTCCATAATTTCGGCAAGGCGAGCATCTTTTACTTCTTGCGGAATGTCGTCGCTATAGTTTTTGGCAGCAAAGGTGTCATCTTCCTCGCAGTAGGCGAATGCACCCATACGGTCGAAACGGGCGGTGCGGATAAATTCCTTTAATTCTTTAAATTCAGCTTCGCCTTCGCCGGGGAAGCCCACCATCAGTGTGGTGCGGATGTGTATGCCGGGCACTTCGCGGCGCAGACGCTCAATCAGCTCCAGTGTCTGCTCCTTGGTGATATGCCGGCGCATATTGGTGAGCACCTTGTCGCTGATGTGTTGTAGTGCAATGTCGAGATAGCTGCACACATTTTTGTGGCGGGCCATCACAGGAAGGATTTCATAAGGGAATTGCGTGGGATAGGCATAGTGCAGGCGAATCCACTCCACGCCCTCGATAACAGCAAGTCGTTCAATAAGTTCAGGCAGAGCCATGTGGCCATAGATGTCGGTGCCGTATGACGATAAATCCTGAGCAATCACGTTGAACTCCTTAACGCCTTGAGCCACCAGAGTGCGCACTTCCTCCTCAAGTTGCTCCATTGGCACTGAGGTGTGGCGACCGGTGATTAGCGGAATGGCGCAGAAGGCGCAGAAGCGGTTGCAGCCTTCCGATATTTTCAGGTAGGCGTAGTGGCTGGGTGTGGTTAGATGTCGCTCATAGGACTTTGTGGGCGGATTGATGAGCTTCAGGTCGTTGATAAGCTCAGTCCAGTTGAATTTTCCATAGAACTTGTCCACCTCTGGGATTTCCAGCTTCAAGTCGGCAAAATATCGCTCCGAGAGGCAGCCCATCACAAAAAGGTGCTTGATGCGTTGCTCTCGCTTAGCCTCCACATATTCGAGTATCGTGTTGATTGATTCCTCTTTTGCATCGCCTATAAAGCCGCACGTGTTGATTACAACCACTTCTCCGCACACATTGTCGGAGTCGTGGGCAACCTCATAACCGCAATCCTCAAACCGTTTCAATAGTCGCTCCGAGTCCACAAGATTCTTTGAGCACCCCAGCGTGATGACGTCTATCCTGTTTTTCTTCATAGTTTACATAACCCCATTACTCGCCTCATGAGCAGTAGGGTAGATATATATACATAAATGGGTTATTGTTTACACATAGTAAGTAGCTGCGAAGGAATTATGCTATTTCCCGAAGAGCGATTTCACAAATTCCTCCTTGCGGAAAATCTGCAAATCTTCCATGCCTTCGCCCAGTCCGATGTATTTCACCGGAATCCGGAACTGGTCGCTGATGCCGATAACCACTCCGCCTTTGGCAGTGCCGTCGAGCTTGGTGATGGCAAGCTCGTTCACCTCAGTAGCGGCAACAAACTGCTTTGCCTGCTCGAAGGCGTTCTGTCCGGTGGAGCCGTCGAGCACGAGAAGCACTTCGTGGGGCGCATCTGGAATCACCTTGCGCATCACGTTCTTTATCTTTGTCAGCTCGTCCATTAAGCCCTTCTTGTTGTGCAGTCGTCCGGCGGTGTCGATAATCACCACATCAGCGCCCTGAGCCTTGGCTGATTGTACCGTGTCGAAAGCCACCGAAGCCGGGTCGGAACCCATCTGCTGTTTCACCACAGGCACGCCCACGCGCTCGCCCCAGATGTCGAGTTGCTCCACGGCAGCTGCGCGGAAAGTGTCGGCAGCACCGAGCACCACCTTGTTGCCGGCTTTTTTGAACAGGTAGGCAAGTTTGCCGATTGTAGTGGTCTTGCCCACACCATTCACGCCCACCACCATTATCACGTAGGGGCGTTTGTCGGCAGGAACAGTGAAATCGGTGCCAACGTCGGTATTGTTTTCGGCGAGCAGTTCAGTTATTTCTTCGCAAAGCAGGGTGTTTAGCTCATCAGAGCCTACGTACTTGTCGCGAGCCACGCGTTTCTGGATTCGGTCGAGAATCTTGAGCGTGGTATCTACGCCAATATCCGATGTGATGAAGACCTCCTCGAGATTATCGAGAACATCATCATCAATCTTAGATTTACCGGCAATTGCGCGAGTGATTTTGCTCCACACGCCCTCTTTAGTCTTCGACAAACCCTTGTCGAGAGTCTCTTTTTTCTCTTTTGAGAAGAAACTGAATATACCCATAAAAAATAACATTTGAAGGCTGCAAAGCAGTCCTTTTATTTCTGCAAAGATACAACAAAAAACCGACATAGCGCGAAAAATCTTGAAAATCTGCGAAAATCCTCTGCAACGACTCAAAAAACAGAAAAAAATGTTATAGTTAATAGAATTTGTATGAAAAAAAACGATAAATTTGCAATTCAGAATAGGCTTGCACTTATCTGCCGATGTTATTCGGGTGGTTGTCTATGGTTTTCACAGATGTTTGCGAGAGCGGTATGATAAATGTAGATGAGTGTGGCGTGCAATATATCGAGTATAAACCTAAATGTTATATTATTTAATGCGAAAGCTATTATTTAAATTGGGAGGGGTAATGCTGGCGATTCTGCTTGCACTGCCCGCCGTGGCTCAATCGAAGCTCCGGTTTTCGGTGGTGGGATTTGAGCTGGATGTGACCGACTTCTCGGCGCAAAGTCCTGAATATAAGAAAGTTGATGGCAGCGGCTCGCTTTATGCCATTGTGAAGGTGACATCAAACAATCCCGACGACGACCTGCGTGAGTATCAATTCAATTTCGGAAGTCTGAAGCACATTGTGGTGGAGCACGATGGTGAACTGTGGCTCTATGTGCAGCGAAACGCCAAGACGGTGACAATCACCCGAAAAGGCTACGCACCCATTCAGCGCTACGACCTCCGCACCACAATCCAGCCGGGAAAGAACTACGTGATGC
>CALZFJ010000246.1 GCA_945645715.1 uncultured Prevotellaceae bacterium
TTCCGTCTCCGAAGTTGAGCACGAGAACTTTACCACAAGCAGCGAGAGAAACATGGGTGTTGCGGAAGTCGGTGGCGTAATACTCCGAGATGTTCTTGTCGAATAGCTGAGTGGCACCGGCTACATTGATACCTTCTGCCAGGGCACTTGCGGGGAGCAGCAGCGCGGCTGCTACGAGAGAGTAAAATTTCTTCATAATAAGTATTGTTTTTAGTTAATAATAGTGTTGTCTATGATAATTTTACTTTAGTTGTTGCTTGATAATGTGATATTATGGCGCAAATATACAAAACAATTTCCTAAATGAAGCAATAATAATAAAAAAATTTACGATAGTAGGCGCGTTTTGTGAAAAAATGTGCGGATGATACTAAAAATGTGTGGGATTAGGGCTTCACGATGATGATGCTTGCTTCGTAGAGCAGATAGAGCGGGAGGAATACGATGGTGAGGGTGAATGGGTCGCCGGTGGGAGTGATGAGGGCTGCAGCGAGAAGCAATGCCACGATGGCATGGCGGCGGTAGCGACGCAGGGTGTCGCGGTGCAGAATGCCCATTGTGCTGAGAGCGAAAGCCACCAATGGCAGCTCAAACACAATGCCCATCACCAGGAGCATACCCACGAAAGTGTCCATATAGGAGTCGAGCGAGATTTGGTTGGGAATCATCGCGCTCACCTGATAGTCGGCGAGGAAGCGGAGCGTCACGGGGAACACTACGAAGTAGCCCACAGCCACGCCGAGGAAGAACATTAGCGTGCCGAAGACGAAAGCCACACGCACTCCGCGTCGCTCGTGGTCGTAGAGAGCCGGGCGGATAAAGGTCCACAGCAGATAGATAAGCACGGGGAAAGTGAGCACCAGTGCCAGCCAGAACGAGGTGGACATGTGAATGAAGAATTGCGAAGCCAGCTGAATGTTGATGAGCTTCACCGAGAAGCCTTCGGTGGAGAATTGAGGCAGAGCGGGGAATTGCGCGGTCAACCATGCAAAAAGGCGGTAGAGAGCGAAGTCGCCGCGACAGGGGGCGAGAATAACGCTGTCGAATAAGTCGGGCATCACGGCAAAAAGAACCGCTGCGGCGCCCACAAGCACCACAGCCGCTTTCCAGAGCACCGAGCGCAGCGCGTCGAGATGCTCCCAGAACGACATTTCCCCTGATGTGCTATTGCCGCTCACCGTAGGGGCGCATTATTTCTTCTCGTCGGTGGAAGGTTTCTTCTCATCGACCTTGTTGATTTCGTCGGTCACATCGTTGAGTCCCTCCTTGAAGTTGCGCACGCCCTTACCGATGCCGCGCATCAGTTCGGGAATCTTCTTGCCGCCGAAAAGGAGCAGAATCACGATAGCTATAATGATAATCTCGCCTGTGCCGAGATTAAAAAGACCCAAAATTCCGTTTAGAACCATAATTGAGAAAAATTGAAAAAATTATGTAATAAAAAAACAAAATGAGAAGCTGTCGGTGACTTTCTCTCCGCAAAGTTAAATATAAATTGCGAAATAATCGGCATAGGGCGTGAAAAAGAATTTTCCACAGCGACAAAAATGTGCCTCAAGCAGCGATATCACAGTGGACCGTGAGTGAGAGCGAATAGCCAAAGGAGGAATGAAGCAATAATCGTCGATTGATGCCGATTGATGCCGATTGTTGACGTTTATTGTCGATAATGGGCGATAGTTGCGCTATGGTGTTGTGTAATTGGAATATTTGTGATAATTTCGCAAAGTACAAGGAGCTTTTGGCGACAGTGAGATAGGACGCATAGTCAGCCGGCATTGCCGTGAGGGAGCTTTGAGCAAGTAATATTTGAAAGGAATTAATGAGATGGCTAAGGAAATAACAAAACCATTTACGGGCATAGGCGATTTGCTGTCGAAGCTCAACTCGGAGTCGAAGCTTCTCACCGAGATGTATCATTATCGCACACGACTTGAGTTTAGCTATAGCCATGCGCTCGAACTTGCAAGCTCTGAAAAGAGGCTACAAATGCTAATCGAATATGGCATTCTGCACCGCGATGGCGACAACCTTGAGATTGATGAGCTGTTCCTGCGTTTTTTTGAGGAGGTGCTACAGAGCAGCGAGGATATCAGCAATGCCACTGTCGAGGAAAATCTCACAAAGCTACAGAAAAATATTGAGTATTATCAGAAAGAACAGAACAATACTGAGGGTCAGCGGTATTATTTGCGGATGATAAGGCGAGGCTTGGTTGTTATAGGTTCGATGGTGAGACGCAATGTGGTTACGCTGAAGCGCAACATCGACGATGTGTATAAGACCATAGGAAACTATGCGACCAAGCGAATGCGTCTTGAAGAATATATGCAGCAGCTGCGAAGCATATCGCTGCTAATTGACGAGACACGCAAGATATTGAAGCGTGAAGACACTACATTCCGCGTGATGATTCCCGATGAGCGCTTGCTGCACATAATTGCTGAGGTGCACTCTGATATGCAATTTGCTTTTGAGAATGTGATAGAGCTTGAGCGAGTGATACGCGACTACCTGCACCAGATTGATGTGCAGACGCGTACGCTGAAGAAGATAAGGAAGCTCAAGTATCTCAAAGATATGGAAACGTGGCGCAGCGACAGCGACGTAGAGGCTGTGCTGAGCCGACTGAATGCTGTGTGGATGGAACGGGAATACAAGCGTCGCATAAAGCCTTCGCTTAGTTACATCACTACCACCACTGAGGGCATATCGGTGCTTGAACAGGTGCAAAAAATACTGTCGAAGGGACGTTGCGACCGACGGGTTGCGGCACCGCCACTCGGCAAGGAGCAGTTGGCGGCATTGAAAATAGTTGAAGACATAGTGGATACCGACCGACTTGCAACCGCTTTCATGGCATCGGGCAGAGATTTATTCGACTTTGTGATAAATTACCACTATGAAACGCCACAGCCGCTTGACCGTCGCTTGGAATATTATGCTGAGATAGTGCAGGGCTACTTAGGGCAGTTGCGGTTTACCGGTGAGTGGAGAGACTATGAACAATTGAGATACCCTATAATATACGCAAGATGAAATATTTGCAGCAGATATATGAATCGCTGAGCCGAGGTGCATTTCTCTCGGCAAATACCACGCGCGAGGATGCGCAAAACTGGTATAAGGACGTGATTGACAACCTCGAAGACTATAAATGCTTTTTTGCCAAAATAGGTTACCGCCTGGAGGAAGGAACAGGCTATTTATATTTTTCGCGCAAAGAGGCAAGGCAGAATCTCACCGACAAGCTGAGCCGATTTGGGGAATGGATCGACAGGCTGGCATTCCTTAAATCGTATGAGCCCACGTTGTGCGCCGGTATGGAGCTTACAAAGTCGAAGGTGCTTGTGAAAATCGACAGTGATATAGAACTAAAAGATTGTGTGCGCAAGCTCGGCAGCTCCACCAAGAGTGATGAAGAGATAGTGGGTGACCTTTTCGACTCGATGGTGAGAATTGGTTTTATGGAGCTTGTGAACGAACAAAGCGGGAAGTATAAAATAACTTCGGCATATAACTATTTGGAAGATATCGTAAACCTGATAACAGTGCCCGATGATGGAGAACAAGAGATTTCTTAAAAGGATAATATTTATCAACAGTGCCCACATTGCATACGCTTCGGTGGAACTTAATGGGCACATACACTTGATGGGAACGCAGGGAGTGGGAAAGAGTACTCTGCTGCGAGCCGTGCTGTTTTTCTATAATGCCGACAAGGAGAGGCTTGGTATAAGGCGCAACGGTCAGCAGACGTTTGACCAATTCTATCTGCCATATACCAACAGCTATATAGCCTATGAGGTGAATCGTCCGGATAATCGGGCGTTTACTGTGCTGATGTTCAGGCGCAACAATACGGCAGCATTCAGATTCATTGATGCACCATTCGACGACCGATGGGTGCTCGATGACAACCGACTTGCCACAAGCG
>CALZFJ010000247.1 GCA_945645715.1 uncultured Prevotellaceae bacterium
CGCCACAGCCATAATCAAACTAAAAAATATGCGTTTCATATCTTGTTGATGTTTTTTTTGCAAATTAAGCCAAAATTTATGGAAAAACAGTCCTTCTTATTGCGGAATATTGAAATCATCGAGAGTGTAAATGCCTTTCTCCATTACTTCCCTGTCATCTTGCGGTATGCAAGTCAATATTTCCGGCATTCCAGAATGTCTGAAGTCAAAAATCATAAAGAGCCAATTACTGTCAGTATAATGACGCTCTCCAACCCTTAATTGCAATTTCTGATGAAAAGTAACCCCGTAAATTCGTTCTTTTCCATCTTGTCGGCACTGGGTAATCGAGATATCAGAAAGTTGTAAATCAACTTCTACATCATTTTGACTGAATAGTAGCTTAAGATTTCTAATAAAAGAATCTTTCGTCGGTCTCCTATATCTAACCACATCGTTACTTGGATCGGTGAGCGCAGATGCATCTTCACAAAATATCTTGGCAATAGCGTTGATATCGCGCTCACGATAGTGGTTCTTGTAATCTTCTATCCACTTCAATATCTCCCGTCTGCACTGCGCATCGATTTCATCACCTGTAGTCTCAGTTGCACGGCACTGCTCGGTTATGCAGCATTGCACATTGGCTTGGCACGAAGAGATCTGTGCGGCTGCGGGCACTGTCATCGCCACAGCCATAATCAAACTAAAAAATATGCGTTTCATATCTTGTTGATGTTTTGTTTTTTGTTATCTAAACCATATTATGCCGTGGCCTCTGTAGTTTTGCAAAGTATCGGCTGTCTTATTCCTGATGTTTGTCCTCGACCCATTCTGTTTAGGCGAAAGAAGGGCAGCGACACTCTTGTCGCGACGATAAAGCACCATATAGCAGTCGGCAAGAGATTTAATCTCCTCCAACGACCGCACTATGCCAAAATCTGCAATCTTGCCTGAACGCTTGGCATTTTCGAGATAGCCCAATATATTATCCGCCATCTCGCGTTCGAGCAAGTTCACAAACACTTCCTCACCGATATTGCCCACTGTGGTATTCGATGAAGAAGATGGCACCGATGGCACAGGGTCGGGTTTTCGTGCAGGCGGAGCAGAAGGTGTACCACCTCTCGCTCCCGGCACATTTTTCTCCTTGTGTGATGCCGACAGAGCCACACTCAGCTCCACATACACCATAACCTCATGCTTGTCGCCTCGCTTGTAGCTCAGTTCTTTCACAAGCGGGAGAACGTCACCGGGCTGAATGCCTTGTAGCCCATTGTCGGCACGGACACTGTTAACCGTCATTATCAGGTCGGTCACCGCCAGATCATAGGCGACACGGTGGTCGGCATCCGAGGCTTCGCCATACAGATAGTTTTCATCGAGCTTTATGTCGTTGATTTGCTGCTCCACACCGCTTTGTGCCGTCAGCGCGTAGGCGAAAAACGACAGGAAAGCCACAAGCACAAATGCCCTATTCCCACTTAATCCTTTCATTGTCGGTCTTTCTGTGATATTCTTCAAACAGGTCTTTCACATTGTTGGTGGGAATGAAGAGACTGGCATGCGCCGTCATAGTGAAGCCCTCATCGCCGAGCAATGAAGGATCACATTCAATCCTAACCACATGGTCATAGCCTTTGGCAGCATTATAGAAGAAGATGGTACCCTCAAGTTTATCCTCAGCTAACGATTTAAGCCCCCAATACACCTTGCATCCCTCATTGATGCAGTATTGCAGCAAAGCCTCAAGCGGCACCCTGAATTGCTCCAGCTCACCAATGCGGTGCTTTGCCACCGTCAAGTCGAGCATTGCCTGGTATCCTCCACCTATCACCACCATATTGGCTATGGTGGCAGCAGGCAGTGACGGGTCGTACACGAACTCTGCCTCACCGCCCTTTGCGGCGGCAAGATAGCTGTCACCGTTTACATTATCGATCAAGTAGGTTCCACCTTTCAGCACAAAGAGATTATTCTCACCGTCGCGTTTCAAGTCAGTAACAGTGAAATTGGGCTGCGGCCTCAATGAATCCACTTTCATCGCCTTCAGCCCGGCAATAAAAACTTCTTCGCGCTCCGCACGCTTGTTTTTCAGCGGCTGCGACTCAGGAATCGAGTCAGCCTCACGCTTTATTTCTTTCACTTTCTGCTCTTTTTTCACACGAGTCTTCCCCACGGCTCTACCGCCGATCTGAGCCATTGTGGCAGTGGGCATCATCAACGCCCCTGCTATTGCCGCGATTATTATTATCTTCTTCATAATTATTATGGTTCTATTGTATAGATTACTTTTCCATTTTCATCATATATATGACCAACAATAGGTAGTTCACCATCAAAGACACCTACAATATACCAGCCTGGTTCCACTTTGTAACCGTGGTATTCTCCACTCTTTGAGAAACGCACCTTGCGCGTCACCTCCTGCTTCTGCACTACCGGCTCAGGCTTAGGGGTGGGCTTAGGGGTAGGGTTTTCCCTGATAATTACTTTTTCCGCATCAGGCTCCTCTGATTTCTCCTGTGCTTCTGCCCTTTCCTTTTCCGCAACCTCCGTAGCTTCTTGCTTTGTCTTGGCAACTGGGCTTTCTTTTGCAGCCTCTTCTACTTTTTGTCGTACTTCGTTATCCACAGGTTTCACAGTGTCAGTTTTAACCTCGGTAGTATCCACAGGATTACCCGTTTTCTTGCTGCACTCTCTCAGATTGTTCACAGCAAGGACAGCCAATGCCACCACTATTGCCGCACCAAGTGCTCCAAGCAACAGTTTCTTAATCTTTTCCCAGTCAAATTTAGGGCCTGGTGTGATTATCACCGTGTTAGGACCTCCAGCCCCAAGTTCCAGGCCAAGCTGCTCAGCAAAATCACTGACCGACTGTGTGCGGTCGTCCTTACGCGCCTGCATTGCTGCCACAATGGCACGGCGTGTGCGGTCACTCACTGTGGCAGGAAGCTCTTGTTCTATCCAGCTGCGGCTTATCATCGATGCCTTTTGGGGATCCTTGCCGGTGAGAAGAAAAAACAATGTCGCTGCGGCGGCATACACATCGGCTTGAGGGGTGAAATGAGTGAGACTATCTCCATCGTATTGCTCCATCGGCGAATACCCGAGGCTGCACGCCTGCATCAGCAACTTCGATGTCACTGAACCCTTGTCGGAGTAGTGTTTCGACAGACCAAGATCTATCACCACAGGGCGCACATTGCCGTCGTTCTCCGTTTTCAGCAGAATATTATCGGGCTTGATGTCGAGGTGTGTGATTTTGTGTGCGTGGAGCGTTGCGAGTGCATCGAGTACATGCCGCATTATCTCCAAAGCCATCTGCTCGCCACACGGCTTGGTGAAGTGCCGGCGCAGATTCTTTCCCGGAATATACTCCATCACATAATATGCGGTGTTGTTCTCCTCAAATGCCTCATTGATACGCACAAGGTTGCTGTGATACACCTTCTGGTCGTTGAGCCGGCGGGCCTCCGAGAAAAAGCTCTTCTTCCCTGCCTCCACCTGGGCTTTCACCGGGTTGCTGTAGCACATATCGTTGCCAACGCGCTCACAACTGTCGCTCATGAAAAACTCCTTCACGGCAAAAGTCATAGGTATGTTATCCACTAATCCTTCAGCACGATAAGTGATGCCGAAGCCTCCTGCCCCAAGCACCTCAACGATAGTGTAATTTCTCTTTCCATTGTGCAGAACCGTCGATTTTTTCAGCGCATTCCGCTTTCCATTCTCATCCATATTTTATTATTCTTATTTTTTATTATTATTTATCACTTACTCTTTATTTTCCTCACGTCCCTGTTTCTTTGGGTCTTCAATTTTGTGGCGCGGCGGCTCGGTCGTCGTTGCGGTGTGCACTCGCCGGCGGCTCCGCTCGCCGCTCGTCGATCACCTCCGCTCCTCCCTCGCTTTTCCCTCTTTTCTTTACTTAGTGTTTTTGCCTTGAACTAA
>CALZFJ010000248.1 GCA_945645715.1 uncultured Prevotellaceae bacterium
CTCGGCAACATCGAGATTGCCCTCTACAACAACACACCCAAGCATCGCGACAACTTCCTCAAGCTCGTGCGCGACGGATACTACAATGGCGTGCTGTTTCACCGTGTAATCAAGGATTTCATGATTCAGACGGGCGACCCCAAGTCGAAAAATGCAGCTCCGGGCGATATGCTCGGTGCCGGAGACCCGGGCTACACCATCGAGGCTGAAATAGTCTATCCCGAATATTTCCACAAGCGTGGTGCTCTTGCTGCTGCACGCACCGGCGACAACGTAAACCCAGAGCGCCGCTCATCAGGCTCTCAGTTCTATATCGTCACAGGACGCAAATATGCTCCCGAAATGATGGCTCAAATGGAGCATCGCATGAACGACCAGAAGCGACAGCAGGTGTTTGAGTCGCTTGTGGCTCCTCGCCGCAAGGAGGTGATGAAGATGCGCATGGCTGGCGACACCGCCGGTCTCGACAAGCTACAAGCCGAACTTATCGAGCTTACAGAGCAGGAAGTAGCAAAGAACCCGGTGAAATTCACCGATGCTCAGATAAATGCCTACACCACTGTGGGTGGTGCACCTCATCTCGATGGTCAATACACCGTATTCGGTGAAGTTACCGGCGGAATGGACGTGGTTGATAAAATCGAATGTGTTGAGACCGGCCGTGCCGACCGCCCCGTCACCGATGTAAAGGTCATTTCAATGAAGATTGTAGAGTGATTGAGATCAACCGACATACACTCAGCAACGGACTTCGTCTGCTGCACTACCACGATGCTTCCACGCAAATGGTGGCCGTGAATGTGCTTTACGATGTGGGTGCCCGCGATGAAGTCCCGGGCCACACAGGCTTGGCACACCTTTTCGAGCACCTTATGTTTGGCGGCTCTGAGCATATCCCCGATTTCGACACTCCGCTACAGATGGCTGGTGGTGAAAGCAATGCCTGGACGAGCGACGACGTAACCAACTTCTACGACATCGTCCCGGCGCACAACGTTGAGACTGCTTTTTGGCTCGAAAGCGACCGCATGAATGCCCTCGCCCTCACACAGCGCAGCCTTGATGCCCAGAAGAGCGTTGTCATTGAGGAATTCAAGCAGCGGTGTCTCAACGTACCCTACGGCGACGTGTCGCACCTCGTACGCCCGGTGGCTTTCACCAAGCACCCCTACCGTTGGCCTGTGATTGGCGAAAAGATTGCCGACATCGAAGGCGTCACACTCGACGTTGCCCGCCAATTTTTCCATGGGCACTACGCACCTAACAATGCAATTCTCTGCGTGGCGGGTAACATATCTTTCGACAGCGCCGTTCAGCTCACCGAGAAGTGGTTCAACCACATTCCACGCCGGGCAATTATTCCCCGCAACCTGCCCGTAGAACCGCAACAAGCTGAGCCCCGCTTTATCTCGCACCACGCCGATACTCCGCAAGATCTTATCGTGAAGGCTTATCACATGTGCAACCGTCGGCACCCCGACTATCACGCAAGCGACATCATCAGCGACATCCTTGCCAATGGCAACTCGGCTCGTTTCTTCACGAACGTGCTCCTGAAAACCAACCTTTTTTCCGACCTCGACGCATCAATCTGGGGCTCAATCGACCCTGGAATGATGGTGATTAAAGGCAGATTGCTGCCGGGAGTTGCCTTCGACGATGCCAATAGCGTGATCGATACTGAGCTTCAGCGTCTTGTCACAGAGGGCGTAAGCCAGTATGAGGTCGATAAGTTCGTCAATAAATTCGAGTCGAAAGAGTGCTTTGAGAACGTAAGCTATGCCGAGATGGCATCAAAGCTATGCTATCACGAACTGATTGGCTCGGCTGACGACATCAACTCCGAGCTCGCCCGCTACCGCCGTCTCACCGCAGCCGACATCAACCGCGTAGCCCGCACCATTTTCGCCCCCGAAAACGAAACACTATTATATTACGGCCCTTCGGCAAAATAGCAATCAAGTTTCGCTGGTATTACGCTTTAGTTTCACAGCGAAACAATAAATCTTTCTTTCCGTCAATATTAGCAACACGCCATTGATATTGTAAAATTTAACTTTGAATAATGGATAAAATTTAGTATCTTCGCGTGATAATTGTGAAGATATTCCTCTATGGTATTTCGTCGAGAGGATAAACCCAATTAACTCTAACAGCAAAATTTTTTATTTTAATTGATAAAATTATTATGGCTAAAGAAAAGAAATTCATGACGTGCGATGGTAACCAGGCTGCTGCCCATGTGAGCTACATGTTCACCGAAGTGGCTGCTATCTATCCTATTACCCCGTCGTCCACAATGGCTGAACACGTAGATGAGTGGGCTGCCGCCGGAAGAAAAAACATCTTTGGAGAGACAGTTCTGGTTCAGGAAATGCAATCTGAGGGTGGTGCTGCAGGTGCTGTTCACGGTTCGCTCCAAGCAGGAGCACTCACCACTACCTACACTGCTTCTCAGGGCTTGCTTCTCATGATTCCTAACATGTACAAGATTGCCGGAGAATTACTGCCTTGTGTATTCCACGTTTCAGCTCGTACACTTGCTTCTCATGCTCTCTGCATCTTCGGTGACCACCAAGATGTGATGTCAACCCGCCAGACTGGCTTCGCCATGCTCTGCGAAGGCTCTGTTCAGGAGGTTATGGATCTTGCAGGTGTTGCTCACCTCTCAACCATCAAGTCAAAGGTGCCGTTCGTTAACTTCTTCGACGGT
The DNA here is from genome assembly GCA_945645715.1 of uncultured Prevotellaceae bacterium. Classification (GTDB taxonomy): domain Bacteria; phylum Bacteroidota; class Bacteroidia; order Bacteroidales; family Muribaculaceae; genus CALZFJ01. The sequence continues at coordinate 2,714 of CALZFJ010000248.1, forward strand.
TTCCGCACTTCTCACGAAATTCAGAAAATCGAAGCTATCGATCAGGAGGATTTGGCTGCACTTATCGATCAGGACGCTCTTAGCGACTTCCGCAAGCGTGCTCTCAGCCCCGAGAATCCTTCTACTCGCGGTACTGCCGAGAACCCCGATGTGTTCTTCCAGCACCGTGAATCGAGCAATGAATACTATAATGCCGTTCCTGCTATCGTAGAGGACTACATGAACAAGGTTGCCGAAATCACCGGTCGCCAGTATCACCTCTTCGACTACTACGGTGCTGCCGATGCTGAGCGCGTAATCATCGCTATGGGCTCAGTCACTGAGGCTATCCGCGAAACTATCGACCACCTCACTGCTCAAGGCGAAAAGGTTGGTTTGGTTTCGGTTCACCTCTACCGTCCATTCTCGGCTAAGCACTTCCTCGCTGCAGTGCCTGCCACTGCCAAGCGCATCGCTGTGCTCGACCGCACCAAGGAACCGGGCGCAAACGGCGAGCCTCTCTACCTCGACGTTAAGGACTGCTTCTACGGCAAGGAGAATGCTCCGCTTATCGTAGGTGGCCGCTTCGGTCTTGGTTCTAAGGACACAACTCCGGCTCAAATCATGTCGGTTTATGAGAACCTTGCACTGCCTATGCCGAAGGACAAATTCACCCTCGGTATCAACGACGACGTCACCTTCACTTCGCTCCCGCAGAAGGAAGAGGTCGCTCTCGGCGGTAAGGGTATGTTCCAGGCTAAGTTCTATGGACTCGGTGCCGACGGTACCGTAGGCGCCAACAAGAACTCAGTGAAGATTATCGGTGACAACACCAACAAGTATTGCCAGGCTTACTTCTCTTACGACTCTAAGAAGTCGGGTGGTTTCACCTGCTCTCACCTCCGCTTTGGCGACGAGCCTATCCGCTCTACTTATCTCGTCACTACACCTAACTTCGTTGCTTGCCACGTTCAGGCTTATCTCAATATGTACGACGTGACACGCGGTCTCCAGAAGAATGGTACATTCCTTCTCAACACAATCTGGGAAGGCGACGAGCTGGCTGCCAACTTGCCTAACAAAGTGAAGAAATACTTCGCCGACAACAATATCACCGTTTACTACATCAACGCTACAAAGATTGCTCAGGAGATTGGTCTTGGCAACCGCACAAACACTATCCTCCAGTCGGCATTCTTCCGCATCACCGAGGTTATCCCGGTTGACCTTGCTG
>CALZFJ010000249.1 GCA_945645715.1 uncultured Prevotellaceae bacterium
ATCGGCAGTAAACGCAGTGTCAGGACTGCAAATCTGGCGCACTTGCAGTTGTGGATCTACAACAAATGCCCAGCGTAGCTTTCCACTTTCATGGTCGATAAGCGAGGCAAAAGATGCAGCTGCATCAAAGGTTTCACGTATCCAGTGTTCCTCGCCAGTCAGCAGATAGGCATAATAAGAGGCATAAGCCCTCCATGCGCTCCAGCCATGAGGCGAAGAAATCATATTCGGGAGCATGTGCACGTCGTATTGAGCCTCCCAATAACGCATTGTGCCACCCCGACGTCGTCCGTCGGGCACGCGGAGCTGAGTGAGACAATCGTGTCCTTTCAGAATGTCGAGCATCGCATCGGTGTAGTGCTTGCGCAAGGCCTTGTCGGTCTGTCGGAGTGCAAAAAGCCCTATTTGAAGAGCAGAGCAGCTCACCATACCATCTTCGTAGGTGATTTCACCCTCGGTATTGAAATCGCCCTGCGAAGCCACTAATTGGTCGATAGCCTTTTTAGCCGACAGCTCATGACGGCGGGCGTCTTTTTTGCGTCCGGCACGATTCTCGGCATCGACAAGCTCTAAAATGCTTTTTGCAGGATAAATCACGCTGGAATATACCGTTGAGCCGTTCATATAGGCTCCATTTTCCTTCTGGGAGAATGAAATCATCCAGTCGGCAAGGTCGCGTGCATGGTTGAGGTCGGCAATATTGCCAAAAGCCTCGTAGCGGTCAACGAGAATGCCAATGGTAGAAGCCGTGTTCTGTATGCGCCATTTATATTTCAATGGCACTCCGCTCGCGTCAAATAGATTGCCAAAAATCAAATCGAAACGCTCATTGAGCTTTCGGTCGATAGAGTCGCAGGGGAAATATCGAGCGGCAAGAAATGCCGAGTGAAAGCCATACCAGCTTTCGACATGCGAGGTTGCCTTCTGCTTGTAGCGCAATGCTGCTTCGCGGGCCAGTTCCATAGTGTTTCGCCAGGGATAATGCACATTGATGCAGCCATGCGCTGTCATGCCGCCATCGGTCACTGCTATATTGTATAATCCCGGCTTTGCAGCCTTGAAGGTTCCTTGCCACAGGCGTGTTCCAATCGAAGAAAGTTCCACAACGGCGTCATCAATGGTGACCGCAGGGTTGTTGCCATACACTTCAAAAGCAATGGCCTTGCCCGGTGCAGATGAAGTGTTGTGGAGGTGTAGCATCGGAACGTTACATTCGCGGCTGACCACAGCCTCAAAGTCGGCAGGGTTATTGATGTCGATTATTTTCAGAGTCCAGGTGCGTTCTTCTCCCGGCAACAGTTGCCACAGATTCTGCGGGTGGTGAGACGGAAGCGGCAGAGCGGCAAGCAAGTCGATACGGAGCGACTTCACGCGATGCCCCATAAACCAATGCGGAGCTGGGTCTTGATAGCCCAGATTGTAGTCGAGGCTCCACGATGCAACAGCATCAGCCGAAGCCACAGCTTTCATTCTGCCCGAAGGCGATTGCAGGTAGCCATAGAAATGGTGAGGCTCACACATCATGAGGGTGGGGAAAAACTTGTCGTTCCACTCGGGATAGCGGTCCATATAGGTGTCGATGCCAAGCTCAATACCGGCTTTCACGGGCTGGAAAGGAGTGTGGCGGCAGTTCTTTATCGTAACGACTAAAGTTTCCACATTCCCGCTTATGCGTGTGTCGAGGTTGCACACCACATCTTCAGGCGAATAGTTAGCGCCCAAGCCTTCATCGGCATAAAAGCGGTGTTGCGATGCCTGAGCAGCAAGTGCAGCTACTGCAATGGATAATGAAACAAAAACTTTCTTCATGTGCTATTTTTATTAATAAAGGGTTGTATTACACAACTTAATACAACCCTTCTCTGCATGATAAAGTATTTATACTATTAATGAAGAAATCGAATTTTCTGTCATGTTAGTGGTTAATATCCGTCGTTTTGAATTACCAATCCACGACCCTCATTGATAATCTCTTTGGGCAGAGGGAAGAGAACGTGGTGAGGAGCTGCCGTGCGGCTCTTTTTGTAGAGCTTGGCATATTCTATGAATTTACCGTGACGAATAAGGTCGCTGCGTCGCCAGCCTTCGAAATAGAGCTCGTGACCGCGCTCAGTGAGAACGGCATCCAAGAACGATTCGAGGCTGCCGAAGTCGCCCACTTTGTAGGTGGGGATTCCGGCGCGTTGGCGCACCATATTGAGCAAATCCACAGCCTCTTGTGTCACGCTGTTGGCTTTGCGTGCAAGAGCTTCGGCCTGGAGGGTGAGCACATCGGCATATCGCAGCACGATATAGTCGATAGACGAACCCGAGCCGGTGTCTTCAGGGTCTTCTCCGTATTTAATCGGAAGAGCACCCAAGTCGAGTGTACCACGCGGATACGCCTCACTATACACCAATCCGGAATTACTGGTGTATTTTGCGCAAATGGTAAGCAGTCGGCGGTCGCCCTGTTCATAGCTGTGATAGAATTGCCATGGCATTCGATAGCCATTCCACTTCTGTATTTTTGGGTTCTTTGTAGGATATGTTGAAGGCAACACCTCCGACAGCCACAGTTGAATGTTGATTCCGTGATCCTCGGTGCACGCCCAGATGGTTTCCTTGTTACCCTCATTTTCAAGAGTGAATATATCCTTATAGTCAGGCACAAGCTGGTAGCCGTAATCGGGTTTCATAAGCTCATTCCCCACTTCTACTGCTTCGGCCCAACGCTGCTCGTGCATGTAGAGGTGCATAAGTATAGTGTAGGCAGCTCCGGCAGTGAATCTGCCATAGTCGGCATTGCCGTATGGAATAGTCTTGGGAAGATATTTTACAGCCTCGAGCAGGTTGTCTTCGATATATTTCACGGTTTCCTCATCGGTAGAGCGCGGCACGATGATATTTTCAGCCGGATTGTTGAGCGACTCCTCGGTAGGAATCTGTATGCGTCCAAACATATCGTAGAGGATATAAGCAAGCCAGCCACGACCGCAATATGCCTGAGCAAGGAGCTTGTTCTTGTTGTCTTCGGAGATAGAGTTCATCTGCTTTATGGTCTTGATGATATTGCTCATGCGCGAGAGGCAAGAGATGTTGTTGCGGTAGATGAGCGGTGCTCCCTCCACTTGGTTTGTATTGAAATTCACATTGATGAGGTCAAACCAATACACGTCTGTCCACCTGCAATTGCCAAGGTCGGTACACATATCGTTGTAGATTTGCACACCACGGTTGCTCGTGCAGAAAAGACCTTCAAACCTATCGGAACGGAATGGAGCATACACTCCACCCACGAGCAGGGCATTCACGTCTTCCTCGTTTTGAGGGAATATTGAAGTGTTGTAGGCACTATATACATTTGAATCGAGATCGGTGCATGCCGTAGAGCCAAGCAAGCCTGCGCATGCAGCCAACACATATATGAATTTATTAGCCATAATCTTAAAATTGTTTTGTTGTTTCATACGATTATCAGAATGTAATCTCCACACCGAAGTTGAAGCTTCTCACATTGGGATAAGCCCATGAAGAGTCATCGGTTTCCATATCAAGACCCTTGTAGTTGGTGAGCATGAAAGGATTTGTGACATCGGCATAGACGCGCAGTTTCGACAAGCCTTTCTTCACCGGCACGTTATAGCCGAGAGTGATATTGCGGCAACGCACAAACCAGCATTTCTTCATGTAGAATGTGGTGGCAGCCACATTGTAGGTGTTGTAGATTTGTGCATAGCCGGGACGCCAGCCGGTGGGATTATCGGTACTCCAGATTTCAGAAGCACTTACAGGCACATTTCTTCCTAGGTCGATTGCGCTTATAAAGTCGAGCCACTGATCAGAGTAGCAGCCGGTGGTCCACTGGTTGAAATGTCCGTAGAAGTAGATATTGAAGTCGAAATTCTTGAATCGGAATGAATTGTTGAAGCC
>CALZFJ010000250.1 GCA_945645715.1 uncultured Prevotellaceae bacterium
GATTGCCGCTACCATCACTGCCACATACGCCCAGAATGGCGCCCGTGCCATCACGGCCTTGGCTTGCTGCTCAAGGCGTGCCGGAGTGAAGTGGAGAAGGTAGCCGAGGGCGATGAGCGCAAACACTTTCCAGTATCCTGCGAGGAGCTGTGGAAGCAGCTCTCCGTGGAATGAGCAGGTTATTTGCGTCAGCATAGTTGCCGAATTGGTGAAGTCGGCATTGCGGAAGAATATCCAGCAGAAGCACACGAAGTGGAAGGTGATTATCACATTGAGGGTTTGCCGCCACCATGCGCCACGGTCGCCTACACGCGAGCCGGTGAGCGTAATCCACATCTTGTGCACGGCGAGAGCGATGCCATGAAGCATTCCCCACACCACGAAGTTCCACGATGCGCCGTGCCACAGTCCGCCCAGGAACATGGTGATGATGAGGTTGAGATATTGGCGCACGCGCCCTTTGCGGTTACCGCCGAGCGAGATGTAGAGATAGTCTTTGAGCCACGACGACAGGGATATGTGCCAGCGACGCCAGAACTCGGTGATTGAAGCCGACTTATATGGGCTGTCGAAGTTGATGTTGAAGCGGAATCCGAGAAGCAGGGCTATGCCTATTGCCATATCGCTGTAGCCCGAGAAGTCGCAATAGATTTGCATGGTGTAGCCATAGACTCCGAGGAGGTTTTCCAAGCCGGAGTAGAGCGACGGGTCGGCGAAGATGCGTTCCACGAAGTTTATGCTTATGTAGTCGCTTATCACCACTTTCTTGAATAGTCCGGTGGCAATTAGCCACACGCCTTCGCCCATCATGGCATGGGTGACGCAGAGTGGCTGGCGTATCTGCGGAATGAAGTCTTTGGCACGCACTATGGGACCTGCCACGAGCTGTGGGAAGAACGACACATAGAAAGCGTAGTCGAGCAGCGAACGCAGAGGCTCGATGCGGCGTCGATACACGTCGATGGTGTAGCTAAGCGACTGGAATGTGAAGAAGGATATTCCCACGGGGAGGAATATGTCGAGGGCGTCGAAGTGCAGCCCCATTGCCGATGCCCACACTTCGCCGAAGAAGTTGGTGTACTTGAAGTAGCAGAGCAGGCCGAGGTTGATGGCAAGGCTCAGAGCCACAAGGAGCTTGCGCAAGCCTTTACGGTCCACTTGCTGCATGGTGCGGGCGATGATGAAGTCGCTCACTGTGACTACGGCAAGGAGGAAGAAGTAGAAGCCGCTGCTCTTGTAGTAGAAGTAGTAGGAAAAGCAGGTGACGAAGATGATTCGGGCAGTGTCGTGGCGGCGCAAAGCCACATATATGGCGATGAAAGCGGCAAAGAGCCACAAGAACACTCCGCTGCTGAAAATCATCGGCTCGGCAGAGTTGTAGCTGAGCAGTGAAAGGAGACGCTGAAGAAAATCACTCATGGCTCACCTCCTCTCTTGCATAAAACGCCTTGCGACGCTCGTTCTGTTCTTTTCCATACTCAATTGCATCGAAGAGCAAGCCGGCAATGCGGCGTCCGCCCTTGAAGTTGATGTGGGTGTAGTCGAGATTGGCTTCGTGAGCCTTTACCATTTCGGCAATGCTGCCATCGCCTCCCATAGCTTCATAGAGGTTCCAGAAGGCGATTCCGCTCTCGGCGGCTATAGAGTGCTGGTAGCGCACCAGGTTTTTTACGCCGCGCATGGTGTGCATTGCGCCATCCACGCGCTCGTCGCGGTCGCCGATACTCACGAGCAAGAAGCCTGTGCCGGGCATGCACTCTTTGAGCTTGGCGATGGTCTTTTTCATGGCGGTGCGGTAGTAGTCGTAGTTGCGGCCGTTGGGAGTGGCAACGTTCAAGCCATATATGAGAATCACCAGGTCGTAGTGCCGTGCGCGGTCGAAACGGCGAATCATATCATCGTGCACATAGCCCAGATTAGTTCCCGGAGAGCTTCGCAGAGAAAAATTGTCGAGCGTGATGCCGGCAACGTCCTCCATAGTGGCGCCATAGAAAATGGTTCGGCGAGAGCATTGCGATGGGCGCCAGCGGATACTGTGAATGGTGTCGGCGACGGTGAGGCACTGAATATCATCGGAAGGCATCACGGTGAACGACTTCTTGCTGCGTCCGCCATTGATTGAGGCAGTTACTGTTGCCGTGTCGGGCGAGAGCAGAAAAAGCGACGAGCGATAGCAAGTGTCGAGACGTGAGCAATATTTGCTTTGCCCCGTGAATTGCGACCAGGCAGCGCTGTCGTTCACAAAATAATGTCCTGAAATAATGCCATAGCTGCGGTTATAGCTGCCGCCACCCACCGAGTTGTGGGCACTCCAGCCTGAAGCACGGTGAATCACCGAGCGGCGGAATCCGGCAATCTCCGAAGCCATAGCCACGAAGCCCACGCCGCAGCCTCCATATCGCTGTTGGAGCATATTGCGGAGGTCGGCAGTGATGATGTCGCCCTCGATGTAGCTGTCGCCAAGCACGGCAATGCGTAGGGGGCGACCGAGCGAGCCGATGCGTGAGAGAGCGTCATAGAACGGCTCCATTCCGCGACCGTCGGTGCTGAAATCCTCAATGCACGTCATTCCGGGCTTGCAAGAGTCGGTCCACACTTTCTGTTTCACCACTAAAGCAGAATCGGCAGGAAGTAGAGGCAACGAATCGCCAATGGCAGCGTCATTATCGGGGAAAAGGTCGGAGAGCAAATCCACGCGGCGCATTTCCACCCCTCCCACCGAGACATCGGGCAGAAAATGAGCAGCCAAGAGAATTGCCAGAGTGGCAAGAATCAGCCAAAGGACCCTATTTAAGTAGTCGTTCATAATAAAAAACAAAAAATAAGGTACTTTTTCGCGGGAAAAAGCCCCATCTACATTTGCAGCGACAAAGGTACATAAAAACCGCGTGATTCTACACCGGCAAGATAAAGAAAAAAATCTTTAGAGCAAAATTAGTGCAAGGCGAGAGCTCTGGCAAATAAAAACGCAAGTTTTTAAATTGACAGAGCCGAGCCGCAGCCGAATTTATCCAAAATTAGTGCAAGGCGAGAGCTCTGGCGAATAAAAACGCAAGTTTTTAAATTGACAGAGCCGAGCCGCAGCCGAATTTATCCAAAATTAGTGCAAGGCGAGAGCGCTGGCGAATAAAAACGGAAGTTTTTTGGAAATATATTTGGAATTATGCTATAAAAACATTATGTTTGCAATCCATAATAATTGCAAGCAGCTATGAGATTCGTTGACAGAAAAGAAGAGAAAGCCCGACTCGAAGCAACATTATCGGGTGCCAAACCAACATTTACGGTGATTTATGGTCGCCGAAGGTTGGGAAAATCAACACTAATGAAAAACGTGTTGAGCGACAACGATGTGTATTATCTTGCCGACCGCACAGAGAGTAACCATCAGCTAACACTGCTTGCAAAGGTGCTGGCAGAAATCTTTCCCGACATCGACAAGGTAACCTATCCTGATTGGGAGACACTACTACGCACCATAAACTATCGCACACAGGAGCGATTCACACTGTGCATTGATGAATTGCCCTATCTTGTGGAACAGTCACCTGAATTGCCATCAGTGTTGCAAAAGCTAATCGACGAGCACTCTCTACGCTACAATATTGTGGTGTGCGGTTCGTCGCAGCACATGATGTATGGAATGTTTCTCGATGCAACAGCACCGCTATATGGTCGTGCCGATATGATTCTGAGACTAAGCCCCTTAAAATTGCCATATATTGGTGAAGCTCTCAACCTTGATGCGGTGAGTGCTATTGAAGAATATGCTGTGTGGGGTGGAGTGCCACGCTATTGGGAGGTGCGCGAGTTGCAAGCATCACTGGGTGATGCTCTGTGGCACAATGTGCTATCGGAGAACGGGATTCTC
>CALZFJ010000251.1 GCA_945645715.1 uncultured Prevotellaceae bacterium
TTGCTCAGGAACTTATAAATAAAGTTAAATTATAGTGTTGCGGAATTAAGGATCCTTAGAAAAATCACAGTTCTATTGCATCGGCAACTTTTTCGGGGAGTAGGGCATAATCAATCACATCTTTTATTGTGTTCACATAGTGGAACGCAAGTCCTTCAAGATATGTGTCCTTGATTTCCTCTATATCCTTGCGGTTCTCTTTGCAGAGAATAATGTCGGTGATACCGGCACGCTTTGCCGCAAGAATCTTCTCCTTGATTCCGCCCACCGGCAGCACTTTTCCTCTTAGTGTAATTTCTCCGGTCATCGCCAAGTTGCTGCGCACCTTGCGCTGCGTGAACGAAGAAACGAGTGAAGTCACCATAGTTACTCCCGCAGATGGCCCGTCCTTAGGAATGGCACCTTCGGGAACGTGGATATGCACATTGTATTTGTCGAAAAGCTCATAGTTGATTCCGAATAAATCGCTATGCGCCTTCAAGTATTGCAGAGCAATCACAGCCGACTCCTTCATCACATCACCGAGGTTACCGGTGAGTGTAAGTTTCTCACCCTTACCTCGCGACAGCGATGACTCCACAAAGAGTATTTCACCACCTACGGCTGTCCATGCCAAGCCAGTGACCACGCCGGCAAAGTCGTTACCTTCATATTTATCACGGTTATAATCCTCTGCACCGAGATAGTCACGAAGATTTTGCAGGGATACAGAATGTGAGAACTTTTCCCCCGAAGCCTTCAGTCGGGCAATGCGGCGCAACACCTTTGCAATTTTCTTGTCAAGCTCACGCACGCCCGATTCACGGGTATATGATTCGATGATTTTGGCGAGTGTTGCCTTAGGGAAATCCACCTCTTTAGCCTCAAAGCCATTCTCCGTAAGCTGCTTTGGCACTAAGTGCTTGCGTGCAATCTCAATCTTCTCCTCAGGAATGTAGCCGTTAATCTCAATTATCTCCATTCGATCGAGAAGCGGCTGTGAAAGATTCTGTAACGAATTAGCTGTTGCTATGAAAAGAATGTTAGAGAGATCGTAGTCGAGGTCGATGTAATTATCGTGGAAATGGCTGTTCTGCTCAGGGTCAAGCACCTCCAGCAATGCCGACGACGGATCTCCCTTAAAGTCCTGTCCGAGTTTGTCGATTTCGTCGAGTACAAACACAGGATTAGAACTTTTGCTCTTGATCAAGCCCTGAATGATACGCCCCGGCATAGCACCGACATAAGTGCGACGATGACCACGAATTTCAGCCTCATCATGCAGTCCGCCAAGCGATACTCGCACATATTCACGTCCGAGAGCATCGGCAATCGATTTTCCGAGCGATGTTTTACCCACACCCGGAGGTCCATAGAGGCAAAGTATGGGAGCCTTCATGTCACCGCGCAGTTTCAGCACTGCAAGCTGCTCAAGGATGCGGTCTTTCACCTTTTCAAGTCCATAATGGTCTTTATTGAGCTTAGCTTCCACCTTTTTGAGGTTGAAATTGTCGGTAGTATATTCCTGCCAGGGCAGATTGAGCAATGTGTCAAGATATGAATATTGCACAAAGTAATCGGGCGACTGCTGATTGATTCGCTCAAGTTTCTTCAGTTCTTTCTCGAATGCTGTAGCCGTTTCCTCGCCCCATTTTTTCTTCTCGGCACGCTTGGCAAGATCTTCAATATCTTCATCAACCGAACTACCGAGTTCATCTTGGATAGTGCGTATTTGCTGCTGCAGGAAATGCTCACGTTGCTGTTGCGACAAGTCCTCGCGTGTTTTAGATTGTATATCGGCTTTCAGAGCAAGAAATTGAGCCTCTTTTGAGAGCAAAGAATAGAGTTTATATGCACGCTTCTTGAATTCAGTCTCCTGAAGCATCTCTTGTTTCTGCTCTGGTAAAAGAGGCATATTTGCTGCAAGGAAATTGATAAGATAAATGGGATTATCAATATTCTTCACAGCAAACATCATCTCCTTTCCACCGTCCATATCGCGCAAAATGTGATTCACAAGCTCCTTTACTGAATAAATCAACGCTGCAAACTCTTTATCTGAGGTAGATGGCATTGATTCCTCTATCAGAGTGATATTTCCACGCAGATAGGGCACGGTAGTGGTGATTGCATCAAGTCGGCAACATTCACGTCCTTGCAGAATCACATTGGTTGAATTGTCGGGCAGTTCAAGAATTTTCACAATATCGGCTACAACGCCAATATCGTAGAGATCGTCTATTCCCGGATCCTCTACATCACCGGCCTTTTGACACATCACTGCAATGCTCTGCTTCTGCTGCATTGCGGTCTTAATCAATTCAAGCGACTTCGCACGTCCAATGGCTACAGGCAAGGTGATACCAGGGAAAAGCACAATGTTGCGAAGGGCAAGCACAGGAATATCTTCGGTAGAAATGGGAGTTCGCTCTTCTTCCTCAATATTGCCGACTTTGATTTCTGCAAAAATTGGCATTATCTGAGGGGTTTCCTCTCCAGCCATATTGTCGAATTCATTAAAGAATTTTGTCATAGTTATAATCAGTCTCAATTTATTCGTTTCAGCATAATTGGCAGCTACATCACCCGAATGACACTCCGGAGGAACGACATTCACATTTTTCAATTAGTTTTGCCACCATTTAGTTCTTTAGCAAATTGAGTGCCAAAATTACTCAATTATCCCTAAAGCAGAAAGTTTTTCTCAAAATATTTTCATTCACACTCCTTTCACAAAGAAAAAGCGTGGATAGACTCGCTGTTGAGACTATCCACGCAAGATATAAACTGTGTTTTTCAAATATCAGTTTCTGAAGTTCAGTGTTTCGCCGTTGGCATCGATAACAATCGGTTTGTCGCAGTTCACTTTTTGTGCCAGAATGTCCTTCGACAGCTCATTGAGCACAAGTCGGTGAATTGCACGTTTCACAGGTCGTGCACCAAACTCAGGATTATAACCCTCTTTGGCAAGCAGATTCATGGCTGCATCGGTGATTTGCAGGTCAATGCCATTCTTGGCAAGCAACTTGCGAACGCCATCAATCTGCAAGCCAACAATCTGCTTGATTTCAGCCTCGTTAAGAGGTGTGAACATGATAATCTCATCAATTCGGTTCAGGAACTCGGGGCGAACTCGCTGCTTGAGCATTTCGAGGACATCACGCTTTGTAGTGTCGATTATCTGCTCGCGGTTTGAGTCGTTGAGCTTCTCCATACGCTCGCGTATAAGCTCGCTACCAAGGTTTGACGTCATTATGATGATTGTGTTCTTGAAGTTGACCAATCGGCCTTTATTGTCGGTCAGTCGTCCATCATCAAGCACTTGCAGGAGGATGTTGAACACATCGGGATGAGCCTTCTCAATCTCATCGAAGAGCACTACCGAGTATGGCTTACGGCGTACTGCCTCGGTGAGCTGTCCACCCTCATCATAGCCTACATATCCTGGAGGCGAACCGATAAGTCGTGTTACCGAGAATTTCTCTTGATATTCACTCATATCGATACGTGTCATCATGTTCTCATCATCAAATAGATACTCGGCAAGAGCCTTCGCAAGTTCGGTTTTACCTACACCTGTGGTACCAAGGAAGATGAAAGAACCGATAGGGCGTCGAGGGTCGTTAAGTCCTGCACGGCTACGGCGCACAGCATCTGATATTGCCCTTATAGCATCTTCCTGGCCAACAACACGCTTGTGCAACTCGTCTTCAAGATGAAGGAGCTTGTCTTTCTCGCTTTGTACCATCTTCATCACAGGGATTCCCGTCCAGCGTGAAACCACACCGGCAATGTCGTCGGCATCAACTTCCTCCTTAATGAGAGCCTTGTCACCTTGCATCACTTTGAGTTGTTCCTGAATGTGAGCATTCTCG
>CALZFJ010000252.1 GCA_945645715.1 uncultured Prevotellaceae bacterium
GGGGGAATGTGTGGCGATGGTGGGGCGGTCGCACCATGGCGCGACCCTACAGGGTTGGGGAAATGAGTGCGATGGTGTGGCGGTCGCACCATGGCGCGACCCTACAGGGGCGATTGTGTGGCGGTGGGGAGAAGCAGGAAAAGCGGCAGGTCGCGAGGAGCTGCCGCTTTCTAAGCGTTATATATTGGAATACGACCTGATTAGAGGTTGTTTTCTTTCTCTTTAGCGAGGTTGCGATACACGAGCTTGTGGTCGATGTATTCTTGAGTGGCAATGAGCACAGGCTTAGGCAATTTCTCGTAGTAGCGAGAAATCTCTATTTGCTCGCGGTTTTCAGAGATTTCCTCCAGATTGTCGTTCATAGAGGCAAACTCCTGGAGCTTCTTCTCGAGGTCGTGCTTCATCTCCACAGCAATCTGATTAGCACGCTTGGCGATGATGCAAACGGTTTCATAGACGTTACCGGTCTCTTCAGACAGCTTGATCATGTCGCGTGTGACAGTGTTGAGCGGTGCATTTGATTTCTTGTAGTCCATCTTAATGTTTTTAAACTTCTCTATATTAAATAATTACACGTGTAGATTAATCTTTCACATATTTGCTGGCAATCTTGAAGATATTGTCGGCTTCTTCGCGCGACTCGCTTTCGGGGTAGTCGTTGATGAAGGAGTAGTATTCGTCGATTACGTCGCGGAAACGTTCCACTTTCTTTTCATCAACGCTCTGCGAAGCCTCCTGATAGCGGGCTTTCAAGATGAGCATTTCGAGCTGTTCCTTATATTTGCTGTAAGGGTAGTCTTTGATGGCGTTCTTGGCAACGATGACTGCCGATTCGTAGTTGTTGCCCATGTAGTTGCCAAGGTTGTAGTAGAGCTGTGCGTTCTGAAGTTCCTTGAATACGAGTTTGTCCTGAAGCTCGAAGATTGCGTTTTGGGCTATCGACACCTTGTCGCTTTTTGGGAAGTAGTCGAGGAAGCCCTGAAGCTCTTCGATAGCCTTGTAGGTGTCGGTCTGGTCGAGCTGCGACTCGGGGGAGTCGAGGTAGTAACCATATCCCGAGTAGAAACGGGCAAGCTCGGTGTATTGACCTTTGGGGTAATTCACATAGTAGGACTTGAAGTAGGAGCCCGAACTGATATAATCCTTGTTCTCGTAGTAGCTCAAAGCGAGCAGATAGAGTGACTCCTCGGCTTTGTCGGTACCTTTGAATACAGGGATAAGGTCGGTGAGAATGGTGTAAGCCTGTGCATATTTGCCTTTCTCGAAAGCCTTCTTGGCGTAGTCGAACTTATAGTTGTAGTCGGTGCTTTTGAGCACTTTGTTGTACTCACCGCAACTTGCGAGCATCACCGCAGCCAGAAGGATATATAAAAAACGTTGTGCCATAAAGTCCATTTTTCGTTCAGAGTGCAAAGTTACTGATTAATCCTAAAATGGCAAAATGGATAGTGAAAAATAATGCTAATGTTTTGCGAATAATTGTAAGAAAAAAGGTGAATTTCCGGTTTTTGAGGCAATAATTGAGTTTCTGTCAAAAAAAACTGTTTTTATGAGCGAGTTTTCGCTGAAAAAATGTAACTTTGTGATGTGTCAATTTTTTGTTAGACATTTAGCAGAACAGATATACACAATGAACTGGTAAACCATAGAGAAAATGTGATTTATTATGAAGTCAGGACAGATTTTAGCAACTATTTTGACCGGTACGATTCTCGGTCTTGCATCGTGTGCCGGGGCGAAGCACGCTGAAACCAAAGAGAGCAATGATGGTGCTGCGGGTGCCGAAGTGAAGTGGAAAACCGAGGCTTGCAAGCTGGTTCATTCGGGAGAACTTAACAAGGCTGTGGCTCTGATGGACTCGCTAAGCGATGGAGAGAAGGGGGAATATGCCTTGCAAATCGACTCGCTAAGAGAGATTATCGACCGCCTGCGCTACGACTTTGCCGTAACGCCCGAGGAGGGAGTGAAAATGGTGAAGGAGATTGTTCCAGAGGCTGATGATGAACTGATAGCCGAGTGGAAAGGCAAAAAATATATTGAAACCATGACTATTGACGGCAGCGAAATGTGGTTCCGAAAGGCAGTGCGCAATCTTCGCCTCATCGACGTGGAGGATTTCGGTCTCTATAATAAGCTCGAAAAACGAGGTGTGGAGGAGGATTACACAGGCTATCACAACGATATGATGGCAAAGGATGCCGATGACCGCGGCACGCGCAACTGGCACCTTGCGAAGATTACGTTCACACTTGATGTTGATGCTGATGCAGTGCCTGCCGGTGAGATGGTGAGGGTGTGGCTGCCATTCCCCTTTGAGAACGGCCGTCAGCGCAACATACGGCTTATTTCTACATCACACAAGCCCACAATGTCGGAGGGCAGTGTACACCACACTGTGTATATGGAAACACCTGCCGTGGCGGGAAAGCCTACACACTTCGGTATGGAGCTTAGCTATGAGGTGGGCGGTCAATACTTCAGCCTCGACGACCTGAAGCGCGACCTAAAGCCATACGACAAGGAGAGTGAGCTATATCGCCGATATACTGCAACTGAATATCCCCACATTGTGCCAAACGAGAAGATGCGCGAGCTTGCCAAGAGCATTGTGGGCGACGAAACCAATCCTGTGGAACAGGCTAGCATGATTTATGACTGGATTGTGGCGCGCTATCCGTGGGCTGGTGCACGCGACTACAGCACCATACCCAATATCCCGGAATATGTGCTTGAAAACGGGCATGGCGACTGCGGACAGGTGTCGCTGCTCAATATCACGCTGCTGCGCTCGCTCGGCATACCGGCACGATGGGAGAGTGGCTGGATGCTTCACCCCGGCGACAAGAATTTGCACGATTGGGGCGAGATTTACTTTGAGGGAACCGGCTGGGTACCCTGCGATGTATCGTTCGGACGCTCGACAAAGAACACCGCCATCAAGGACATCTACAAGACCGGAACCGATATATACCGCTTTGCCACAAATGAGGGCGTGAACGGAAAGCTGTCACCCGAGAAGCTCTATATACGCTGCGAGACTGTCGATTTCCAGATAGGAGAAGTGGAATGGCGAGGCGGGAACCTGCCGATGCAGAAGTGGAGCTCAAACTTGAATATCGACAAATTTGAACCTGTAAAATAGGACTGTGGCTTGTTGCGACAGCCAGTCTATACACAAAAACTAACTGATAAAGGAAACTATGAAGAAATTGATTATTATGTTAATAGCCATTGCCTGCATCATGCCGGCACAGGCTCGGTGCATGAAGCATGTGGTGGATAGCCTAAAGAAAGAGTATGCCCCCGACGGCCGCACGACAGTGTGGCAAATCGACTGCGTGGAGCACTACCAGGCATGGACTCTGAAAGGTGTGGTGGATAATGCCAAGAACAAGGCTTTGATACTCGATGAGGCAAAGCACCTCGGTATAAACGTGGTGGATAGCATTGCAGTGCTTGAAAACAGCCTTGAGAAGCCTTGGGCAATAGTGAAACTTGCAATAGCTTCGCTCCGCACCGACGGACGTCATGCAGCCGAAATGGCTACACAGGCAATTATGGGAATGCCGGTGAAGGTGCTTGAGAAGAAGGGTGACTGGTATCGCGTGCAGACCCCCGACAACTACATATCGTATTGCCCCGGCAACTCGCTCCAGCTCACTACCGAGCAAGAGATGAAGGCGTGGCGCAGTGCACAGCGCTACATCGTCACCTCTTATCAGTCGCAGATGGTGGCAAAGCCCGGAAGCGATGAGACTGTGAGCGACCTTGTGCTCGGCAACATTCTCGAATATAAAGGAAAGAGCGGAAAATGGATTAAGCTTGCTA
>CALZFJ010000253.1 GCA_945645715.1 uncultured Prevotellaceae bacterium
TGTAGCTGCCCACAAAGGTCTGGCGATAGCTATATGGCGTGCCGAGGCTCTTGATGCTCTTCCATATCGAGTCCTTCCAGTCGCGGTATTTGTCGGGGAACAGTTTTTTGTTCACCGCTCCCATAGGCTCATCTACGTGAGCTGTGGTATTTGAGTTGAACGACATGCTCAGCGACTTGGTGAAATTCCATGTGATTGCAAACTGGCGGTCCCAGAGGAAATTCTTGCTCACCGAGATAGGCAGCTCCACCTGCACATCGGTGGTGTTGCGTTCGCGCTGCTCATAGTAGTAGCGCGACATGTTGGTGTTGAAGTTGATATTTTGAGGCAACCAGTTAAGCTCCCAATCTTTCAAGAACTTGGCATTTTTCGATTTGCTCTTCAGCCCCTTGAATGGCTTGAACGGCTTGAAATAGGGAGTGTAGTTATACTGGAAGCTACCACGGTAGTCGCTGGTGTTCTCAAACTCATTGTTAGGGTCGTTGTTACGCTGCTTGTTCGATGAGTAGCTGAATGTGAAGTTGGCAGGATCCCACGGCATGGGATTCTTGCTCTGCACGTCGAATTTCAGCCCCGACACACTGAAGCTCTCCACCGTCTTGCGCGTCACGGCAAACGACTCAATCGAGTCGCGCTGGTGCTTGGTAGCACAAGCATCGAGTGCGTCTTTCAGCTCCACGTCCTGGTCGAGCGGATTATATTTCGGCGTAGTCTTCTCCTTCGAGATTGAGTAGTAGATGGGAGCTTTGAGCTTCACTTTCTCGGGCAAGAAGCGGCCCATATCCACCTGCACTGCCACGTTATATTGGTCGTAGGCATCAAGGCGACGCTGCGAAAGGCTCTGATCGACCGAGCCGAATCCCACAGTCTCCTTGTGTCCGCCCACATTGAGGGTGGCAATGTCGCTCATGTTGAGCGTGAGTGTTCCTTTGGCTGCCCAACCGCCCGACTCGTCGAAATCGGTCACGCGCAGCTCGTCGGTCCACACAATGCAGTCCTTGGTCTGTGCCGAGTTGTTACGCACACCTATCATCATCACGCGCACATCGCTCAGCGATGGGTTACCAATCACTGTGATGCGATTGTTCGGCTTCTCGGGGTCGTATTCAGTGTAACGAAGGTTATACGACACGCCCTCCACACCTGCCATCTTGTTGGCGTTGCGATTCTTTTTCACGTCGGTGAAGATGTCGAGGTCGCAGTCGATGCGGTTGCTCGAAGGCCACACCGTCTCGCGGTCGGTGTCGCTGTAAGTGCTGTATTTTCCTTCGGGAGTAACCTCAAGTGGCACTTCATACTCATAGTAATTGTTTTTCACATCGGTTCCAAGGCGCAGGAATACCGACACATCGCCATTTTTCAGATTAGTGGAATTGTCGATTAGAGCCTCATTGTGCACGTGCATCTGCAAGCGCTTGTAGATGCGGAGGTCGAGGCTTGTGTTCTTATACACCGCACGTGCATCGCCGGCACGGAGTCCTGTCACCTCAAGTGCCATCGACTGCTCGTTGAGCTGTGTCACCTGCGACTGGCCCGGATCGACGATTCGGGTGACGCCCGGAGGCAGCACGTAGTTCACCGGTGTGCGTCCGGCATTCTCCTCAATGTTCACGGCATTGATGGTGAGCGAGCCTTCGGCAGGAGCATCGCCGCGCTGGTTGAGGTTGTAGTCGTAGGTGCGCCACTCGCCGCGGATAAGCTCAAGTGTGGCAAAACGCAGGTGGGTTGTCTCCCGGAAACCGGTCATAAACATGCGTATGAAGCGAATGGTGGAGAAATCGCTGATGCTTCCCACCACCTTGTCATACTCCTTCAAGGGTATCTTGAACTGATACCACACCACCGGCATCTCCTGTCCGTTACGCATACGCTTCATGATGCTGCGCTTGTCGGTGATATGGTTCTTGCCCACCTCGAGGTCTTCGGGGCGGATTGAAATCTTGTATTGATAGTAGCGCTCATACTCATTGAGCGTGTTGTCCTGGTTGATATCCTCCACATCGGGCACACTGCGTGCCGACTGATACATGGCATCGCCCGCCTCTTGCGACGAAAGCGAGTTACCCTCGGTGCCGTTGTAGTGCTTGTAGCGTTCAAGGATATTCAGTCGCTGCTCATCATAGTCGTAGCCGCGATAGAAGTGGTAGTTGTCGCCGGCAGGGTCGTTGAACGGCGAGAACTTGTCTTCCTCCATCTCGGCAACGGTAGTAGGGTCGAGCTTCTGGCGCAAGCCGTCGACATAGTTGCGGTAGCTCTCATGCTCAAACTCCTGAGCCGTACTGAGTCCGTTAAGACCCACATCTTGCAATTGGCGTGAGCCATTTGAAGTGTCGAAGGCATAGTTGAGCGATGTCTGCGTAGAGACACGTCCCCAGGCGGTTTCCTTGATGTAGCTTTCGTTGCCGTCGATTGGGAGACCGTTCTCGTAGGATTTATATCCGTCTTTCAAGATG
Source organism: uncultured Prevotellaceae bacterium (assembly GCA_945645715.1). Lineage (GTDB taxonomy): Bacteria > Bacteroidota > Bacteroidia > Bacteroidales > Muribaculaceae > CALZFJ01. Next base: position 2,454 of record CALZFJ010000253.1, read on the forward strand.
TCCTCACTCACCTCGCCGAGGTTGAAATAGAGGTCACCGCCATCGCGGTTGGGCAGTTCTTCATCAAGGAATGGATCCATCATCCAGAATTGGATATACTCAATGTTGGAGTTCTCGAAGTTGGTGTTGTCGAGCTTGCGCATGATTCCACCCCAGCGTTTCTCAGGGTGAAGCAGCAGTCCGTCGCTTCCCATTCCGGTCACGTCGAGGTTATACGGACCGCGCTCCTTGGGATAGAACGAGAGGTTGAGCGTCTGTATGGTCGATGACTCACCGTAGCTCAACTCGCGGTCGGGGAAAATCTCATCATAGTTCACCTCGCGCACATAGGGGTAAGAAAGCTGGTCGAGGTCGTTCTTTATGTAGCCCGGAGCAAGCGATGAGTTGCGCTGGGTGAAAAGTCGGTCGATATAGTTCCATGCAAGGAGTGCGCGGTTTTTGCCGTAAGCCACATCATCGTTAAGTCCCGCCTCGGGGAAAAGTGCGTCGCCACTCGAATCGTAGGGTGTAGAGGCAAGGAACCATGAGTAAGGCGAGCGAAGGTCGATGCCGGTCTGCGTCGATTCAAAATCGTCGATATATGAGCTTCCGGCGCTTGAGCCTGTGGCTCGCTGATGTGGAACGAGCTGGGCAAACTCGCCTCGCATCTGCAGCGTAGATGGTGCAGTGGCATTCACCGTTGGTATCTTGTTGAAGAGGTTGGTGAGCCACATAAACTGTGTCTTGTAGGAGAAATTAGCGCCCCAGATGGTGTTGCTCACCACCTCGTTGCCTATCGCCACTTTCTCGGTGAGCGGTTTCTCAGAGTAGTGCATGAGCGTACCTCCCACGTTGAAGTCCTTGCTAAAGGCATAGTTGAGGTCGAGTCCGAGCAGCGTCTTTCGCTGGGTGCTATAGGTGGATTGGTTTTCGAGTGTCACGCTCACGCTCGTTCCGGCATCGATGATGCTCTGGTTGGTGATGGTGACGATACCCATGCTGTAATCCACGGTGTAGTCGCTGTTTTCGGTGAGTGTCACGCCTCCGGCAGTCACCGTCACCGACCCACGCGGCACATTCATGGCGTTGAGCCTGATTTGTGAGCCTGAAGATGCCTGATACTCTCCCGAGAGCACAAATTTGTTCTTGTCCTGGAACTGGCGTGCCACGGTGAGCGTTGAGTCGTAGAGCTCTTGATACACATATTTGTCGGCAAGCCGGTCGTTGCCGATTTTCTTGCGCAAGTGGTTGCCGAATGGCTCTACAACCGGGAAAATCACCTTTCCGGTTGATGCAATGATGGTGTAGCCCTCGATGAAGTCGAAGCGTCCATCGGGGTTATACTGGCTGTTGGCATCGATATTGTCGAGGTTCATCACCTGAATGAGCG
>CALZFJ010000254.1 GCA_945645715.1 uncultured Prevotellaceae bacterium
AAGCACGCCGCCTACGCCCGTCTGTATGTTCAGCGGACAGCGGTGTATGCGCTTGGTGAGGAAGTGATACCAGCGATATTTGCGCCATTTCCTGTAAGGCTTGCCCGGCTTTATTAGCTTGGCACGATGCGCCCACACGGCATGAGGGTCGATAGCGTGCATAGCAAGCAAGTCGCGAAGCATATTGGGGTGGTAGTGCACATCGTCATCTACCGTCACGATTATTGCCTCAGGGAAATCGATGAGAGCCGGAATCAGCTTGCGGTATGAGCGGATGTCGCGGTCGTAATTCCTGATTTCAAATACCGGGTTCTCGCGGCTAATGCCGATGAGCTCCTCGGGCAGACCCGCGTCGCCAAACTGCGAGAAAGTGAGGTAGAGCACAAGGCGGTGGGGTAGCACCGAGCCATTTAGGATTGAGCGGATGGCCCCCACGGCGTAGGGGATGGCCTGGGGGAAAGAGGTGAGCGACACCACCACTTGTGGCTTGCTGGTTGCTGAAGCTGTCATTATTTCCGGATTAATTTTCTGATTTCAGGGTATTTCTCTATGATGGCATTGAAAGCCTCGGTGTTGCGGTCGATGCCGCCTTTGTAGTTGATTGTCATCAACGAGATGTTGCGGGGCTTTCCCAGTTCGCGTGGCTTGTTGTAGCCGAAAGGTACGGGAATCACCGGCACTCCATTGAGCGCTGTTGCGGCCCAGAACCAGAAGTCGTCGCACCGAGGGGCGATGGCAGTGAATAAGTCGGGGTTGAGCATGTCGGGGCGCAAGGAGTGAGGCGGATAAAGCACGCCTCCCACGCCGGTGAGCAGGTTGTTGAAGCTACGGTGAATTCTCTTGAAGAGGAAGTGATACCAGCGGTATTTGGTCCAGCGGCCGTAGGGGACACCCGGCTTGATGTGTCGCACGCGGTGCGCCCACACGGCGTGCGGGTCGGTGGCGTGCATCGCCAGCAGGTCGCGGAGCATGTGTCGGTGGTAGTCGATGTCGTCGTCGATGGTTACTATTATTGCATCGGGGAAATCGGCGAGGGCGGGGATTAGTTTGAGATAGGAGCGCAGGTCGCGGTCGTAGTTCCTGATTTCAAACACCGGGTTCTCGCGGCTGAGGCTGGTGAGCTCCTCGGGCAGACCCGCGTCGCCAAACTGCGAGAAAGTGAGATACAATATCAGCTTGTCGGGGAGCACCGCGCCATTGAGAATGGAGCGTATTGCCCCGATTGCATAGGGAATAGCCTGTGGAAACGAAGTCATCGAGACCACCACTTCGGGCTTGTGTTCATTGCTTTCTTTCATCTCTATATCGGCTTAAATGGTAACACTTTCAAATGGTCGGTCGTTGATTTTTGCTGCATACACGGGGAACTCGCTATGATACATCAGCGGAGTGCCCACACGATACACTTTTCTTGCCTTGCTAATCATATAGAAGTCGAGGAACGATTTCAGATAGCCATCGGCAGCATTTGCAGGAGCATCGCCATGCTTTGAGCAATCCATGTGAGAAAGAGTGCCGGGAATAACATACACTCCGCTTATCTGCGACACCCGCCTCAGGAAAGTGATGCTGTCCGACGTTACCAGAAGCATCTTGCCGGGTGAAGTCTTCCTCATCTGCTTAACATAATCCACACACTTGGCGAGAAGGCTCTCAGCCTGTGCCTTTTCCTGCAACTCCTTGAAGTGATATTCCTTGAAATCACCAAGCAGATTCTGGAAGCGGAACACTGCGGCATCATATTCGCCGCCTATCTCACCCAGAATGTTGTCGATGCGCTCTTGCAGCACCGGTGCAGGCTTAAAAAGCTCACGATACAGCGCGCCCCAATCATATCGCCCTACACTTGCATCACAAAACCTGTCAATTATGTGAGGAAGCAAATCACGATTGGTGTAGAAATGTACTTGACGTGACGGGTGGAAATTCAGCAGTCGCGTTGCACGGTGCTCGCCGCGCATATAGAGCACGCGGTGATACAGCGGATTGTCGGTATATTCGCCGTCTTTCAGCGTCCAGTCGTAATGCGCAGGCACAAGATAGTCTTCGAGCCTGAACGGGAACGTGTAGCGAATGCGAAACGGCAAATCGACACTCTTGCAATAGGCATAAAGCGAAATAATGCCCTTGAAGCGGTCGCACATGCCACCATGAAACGATTCACCATCGACCATGGCAATGCACAACGGCTTCCTCTCTTTCGTGACAGGCCGTTGCATGTGTGGCGATTTCATGGCAATCTTTGCCGAGAGCATTATCTCCTTAGCCATGTGCCGCAATTCGAGCAGTTTATATTTATATCCCGTGTAGGTTGCCATTTCTCCTGACTTGTGTTTTTTTCATTCTTCAATATCGTTCAGGTCGTATCGCTCAAAGTAGCCAAGGTCGCGCACTGAGTTGGTGCGGGCACGCCCACGCGAGCGCTTTGCAAGAAACTCCTCGTAGGATTTTATGGCATAGTGATTGATTTTAATCACGTCCTGCTGAGGCTCACGGTCGCCGAAGTGGGTGGTGATAATGTTCCCATGCGGATCGACGGGCTTTCCCGAGATGCGTGCAGCTTCGTGGCAGCCAATCATGCAGCACACGCGGCGCGGGTCGGCAATGCTCTTCACGTGAGTGTTGAGCTTGTGTCCGGGGAGGGAGTGCCTGCGGAAACGCTGCATCACGCTGCCTTCGGTTTTGGTCCGTGCACCTGCGCTGCCATATACCAGCCAGTTGATTTCGACCACGGCATAGTCCTCAAAGCGGTGCAGAAATTCGGGAATGGAGCGGTCCTTTACAGGCACGATAAATTCATCGAGGTCGATGACTGCAATCCAGCGAGTATCGAAGCGGTGCCGCTCAAAACAGTCGTCGTAGGCAGCAAGTTGCCGCTTGCGTCCGGGGAAAAAGTGATATTCCACAATGCCCGAGTCGATGTAGGGCTGAAGCACCTCGCGTGTGCCGTCGGTGCTCTCGTTGTCGTAGATGTAGAAGCGTTCCACGCCTTGACTGCGATGCCACTCAATCCACTCCTTGAAGTAGGGTCCCTCATTCTTTGCGATGGCACACACTGCCAGGTAGTGCTCGGGCGTGGTGTGATTGTGCTTGATGCGCCACTTCAGCTTGATGGCATTGATGATGCCATAGCGCAAGATACCGCGCCAGCGGTTGCGTGTCATCTTGTGGGGAATCACCCCGGCGATTATCTCAGCAGCTACCTTGTTCATAGCGAGTGGGTCTCAAAAGTGGATTTTTCGGGTAATATCGATTCAAATGCCGCCCGCAGGTTGCCGATAACGGTGTCGTAGTTGCGGATATGCACATTGTCGTTGAGGCAGATGAGCTTGTATTTCTGCTCGTAGATAGCCTTGATTGCCTGCTTGGGGCGCACCATGAGCGGAAACATCTTGGTGTCGCAGTAGGTGTTGTAAGGCTCAAAGTTGCCACGGCACATCTGCCATGTGCGGAACAGCTCGGGGGTGAGGTCGTTGAGGGCGCGGAACTTGTTGACCGACGTTGCCCGCAGCTCATCGCCGGCAGCCGCCCACACTTCCTCAAAGGTCGATTTCAGATAGGGCTGGGCGTTGTGTGGCACGCGCAGGGTTATAAACTTGCCATAGAAGCGCAGCAGGTAGTTCCAACGTGCCTTCATGCCATAGCTGCTGTGAAACCACTTATCGTGCCACTTTGCCATCACCTCCTTCTTCGAGAAATGGCGGTTGATTATCCTGATATTATTCTTTATTCGCTTATACCACTGCGACCACGAGGGGTTATAGTCCTGCACGGCGATGTCGCAT
>CALZFJ010000255.1 GCA_945645715.1 uncultured Prevotellaceae bacterium
ATTCCGATGAGGAATTGCAGGAATTCAAAGAGTTGATTCTTGCTAAACTTGAAAAAGCAAATAAAGATTATGAGCTTCTGCGCTCAAATGTGATGAACACCGACGGCAATGATGTTGCCGACACAAGTCCCACCTTCAAGGTTCTTGAAGAGGGTGCCAACACCCTCGGAAAGGAGGAGGCAGGACAGCTTGCACAGCGTCAGCTCAAGTTCATTCAAAAACTCCAGGCTGCACTCGTGCGTATTGAGAACAAGACCTACGGAATCTGCCGTGCCACTGGCAAGCTGATTCCAAAGGAGCGCTTGAGGGCTGTTCCTCACGCCACTCTTGCAATTGAAGTTAAAAACAACGATAACCGAAAAAATTAAGAATGAAGTTATCAAAAGGATGGCTTGCCACGATTATTATCGTGGCAGTCATATTGATTGACCAGATAGTGAAAATTTGGGTAAAGACCAATTTTTTCTATGGCGAAGAGTACGTCATAACCGATTGGTTCCGCCTATATTTCATTGAAAACAATGGAATGGCTTTCGGCTTTGAATTTGGCAGCAAGTTGATTCTCACTTGGTTCCGAATCATTGCCGTAGGGCTGTTTATCTACTACATCTACCGCATTCGTTGCCGCACCGACATTCCCACCGGCTTCATGGCGTGCATTGCTCTTATCACGGCTGGAGCTGCGGGTAACGTCATCGACTGCATTTTCTATGGGTTGATTTTCGATGCCCCGGCTTTCCCCTACACTGCCACTCTGTTCCCTCCCGATGGCGGCTACGGCACCATTTTCAACGGGCGTGTAGTCGATATGCTCTATTTCCCGCTCGTTGAGTGGAACTGGCCCGAATGGATGCCATGGGTAGGCGGTAATCACTTCGTCTTCTTCCAGCCCATCTTTAATATCGCCGATGCAGCCCTCAGTGTAGGCGTGATTGTGCTTATCCTGTTCTACTCACGCCACCTGTCGGGTAACGCCCTTAAAATCACCGATGATAAGGAGGAAACCCCGAAGGCCGACGAATAAACCCTAATTTATCATCTTTTCCCGAACAATGACTCGCACTTCTTGCTTCATATTGTTTTCTTCATTGGTACTGCTTTTATCTAATTGCAGCTCACGCCCCGATATGGTGCTCAGCGAAGATGATATGATCGACCTGCTCACCGACATTCACAAGAGTGAGGCTATCATAGAAATGTCGCCTCAAAACTACCGCGGCGACTCCATAAAGGCTGTAGTGCGACAGTCGGTCTTTGCCAAGCACAATGTGACTCAAGAAGAATTTGATTCATCTATAGTGTGGTATGGGCACAATGTGGGCAAATACATTAAAATCTATGACGGAGTTATCGCCCGCCTTGATGATGAGGAGCTTGAGCTTGCACAAGCTGAAAGCCCAAAGGGCGTGAAGGTGAAGCGCGTGAAAAAGCGCTATCCTTCATCGGGCGACAGTGCCGACATCTGGGATAAGGAACGCTCATGGATTCTCCAGCCTCAGTATCGCCGTAACATTATCCGTTTCGACTTCAACCAGAAGCCCGACGACAAGAATGGCGACTTCTATTCTCTCATCTACCGTGTTCGTAACTCCATCAATAGTGTGAAAGTGTATCTCGGCGCCGACTACTACGATGGCACCACATCTTTTGCCTACCGATCCTCGGGTATCGAAGGCGAAGCCGTGGTGAAGCTGCAATGCGACTCCACCAAGCGCGTGAAACGTATTTATGGCTACATCTCTACCGACCCATCGGCTCGTGAGAATGTATTCGTCGATAGCATCATTATGCTCCGTACCCGACTTGACAAGGACAACTACCGCCTATTCGACACTCAAAAATGGAGCGGTCCGAAATCTCTAAACCCCAAGTACGTGAAGATGAAGGCGGCTGCCGAAGAGCTGAAAGCTGCCGAAGAGCTCGAAAAGCAGAAACTCAAAGCCACTACCGAGGCTCCCGGTCAGGGTCTGCGCCAGCGCCGTGTGATGCCAAAGCAACTTCCCCACAAGCCCGGCAACACACCCGTCAAAAAGTAGCCTTTATGAAGCGATTTATCAGCAACTACATATTGTTTGATTCCACACAGCACACCAATAGTGTGCTGTGTGTGGATAATGGCATCATCTCGGTGCAGCCATTCGACGTAGAAACTGCCTCCACACTCTACGTTGAGGGCGCAATCGTTGTCGTTCCCGTGCAGGCTGTCGATGAAGTCTCCTCAGCTCTCACCGCCTCTGCCACACTCAGCGACGCACTTCAATCCATGCTACCACTCACCGCTCTACCACACCCCGATAGCCCGAAATCATTGTTGCAAATTACGTTTTCGCCCAAAATAGTGCGTCATTTATAACAATTTTCGGTAGTTGCTTCGTTTTTCCGCATAAACTTATTACCTTTGTATTTCATTATAGAAATATCTTGGAATAAGAACATTTGCATATCAATATGGGAAATACTTCAACTACTCCTACTCACAATAACGCAGTCATTCTCATGCACTGCCCCGACCAGCCGGGTATCATTGCTGTAATCACCGAGTTTATCAACACCAATGGCGGTAATATTCTCTACCTCGACCAGTATGTTGACCGCGTTAATGGCATATTTTATATGCGCGTAGAGTGGGACCTCGAAAAATTCCTTATTCCTAAGGAGAAAATCAACGACTACTTCTTCACCCTCTACTCTTTCACCGACCGTCCGCAGCGCATGGCTCTCTTTGTGTCGAAGATGTCGCACTGTCTCTATGATATTCTCGCCCGCTACACCGCCGGTGACTGGGAAGTGGAAATACCTCTCATTGTGAGCAACCACCCCGACCTTCGCCACGTGGGCGAACAGTTTGGAATCCCGTTTGAGGTAATTCCCGTAACCCGTGACAACAAGGCTGAGATGGAAGCCCGCGAATTTGAGCTTCTTGAAAAGTATGAAATCGACTTCATAGTCCTTGCCCGCTACATGCAAGTTCTATCTGAGGATTTCATCAACCGCTATCCCAACCGCATCATCAACATTCACCACTCATTCCTCCCGGCTTTCGTGGGTGCTAAGCCCTATCATGCCGCCTATGAGCGTGGAGTGAAACTCATCGGTGCTACAAGCCACTATGTGACCACTGAGCTCGATGCCGGTCCTATCATTGAGCAGGACATCGTGCGCATCACCCACAAGGATACCGTAGCCGATTTGGTACACAAAGGTCGCGATCTCGAGAAGATTGTGCTGTCGCGTGCTGTAGAGAAGCACATTCAGCGCAAGATTCTTGCCTACAAGAACAAGACTATCGTATTCAGTTGATCCTCTTTCGACCAACAGCTAAACTGTGATTTCCCTATGAATGTAGCAATCATAAAATATAATGCCGGAAATGTGTTCTCGGTGCTTTGCGCACTCAAGCGCATTGGTATAGATGCCATTGTCACCGACGACCCCGCCACTCTCCGCGCTGCCGACAAGGTTATCTTCCCCGGCGTGGGTGAGGCTTCTTCGGCTATGAGCTATCTGCGTGAGCATCACCTCGACTCGCTCATCAAGTCGCTCACTCAGCCTGTTCTCGGCATCTGCATCGGAATGCAACTGCTATGCAGCCACTCTGAGGAGGGTGATACTGATTGCCTCGGCATCTTCGATACACCTGTGCGCCGTTTCTGCAACGATTCTGCCCCCGGCTTCAAGATTCCACACATGGGCTGGAACACAATCGATGCTGCACCGGGCAACTTCATCGACGCTACTTGCGCCGGTGAA
>CALZFJ010000256.1 GCA_945645715.1 uncultured Prevotellaceae bacterium
GTTATTTCATCAGTTCGCCGAGAGAGACTGTGAGATTAAGCATAAACGAGGTGCCGCCGGTGTGAGGCTGCGCGAAAGCGAGACCGAAGCCGAGCGAAGAAGTCTTCAATCCGGCAGCGAGCGAGAATCCCGAGAGGAAGTTGCGCGAATAGGTAGCCATGTCGCTGCGTGTGCGGTAGTCGTAGCCCAGACCGATGTAGAACTTTTCGGAAGGCTGTAGTTCCACGCCGAAAGTGAGGTGGCGGAACAGGTTGCCCATAAATGAGCTTTTCTCCACGAGAGCCGAGGTGGTGGAGTTCTTGTCTTCGCGGTCCATATAGGGGAGTTTCCAGCGGCGCAGGTTGGTGGCGGTCACCGAGATGCGCAAAGGCACCGACGACAAGCCTTTCGACACACCCATCTGTATGTCCCAGGGCACGCTGTTGTATTCTTCATTGAATTTCTTCACCTGTCCTCCAAGATTCTTGAGCACGAGCGAGAGCGAGAGGTCGCTTTCGTCGTCGAAGTAGTTCACGCCAAGGTCGGAGCAGATGGCAAAAGCCGAATAGCTTTCGTAGCTCGATGAGATGAATTTCACGGCAATACCGCCGCGCCAGCGGTCGTTGATGTCGTGTGAATACACGCCAGTGACAGCCACGTCGCTGGGGCTGAAAGTGCCGGTGATTGTTCCGTCGGGCTCGGCGGCGGTCATTTTGCCGTAGCCGAAGTATTGCACTCGCACTGCCCATGCGCTGCGGTCGTTGATTCCGTTGCCGAATGCAGCGTTCATGAAGTTGCTGTTGCCGAGGTAGCGCATATATCCCACTCCGAGCTGGCGGTCGAATTCCGGACCGAGAAGGGCGGGATTTTGCTCCACGAGGTTTATGTCGTCGTCGATGATGGTGAGGTTATGGCCGCCGAGACCATATACGCGCGACGAGGGCGACACATTGAGAAACTCGTATGCCGTAGAGCCGTTGTCGGCAATGGCGGCGAAGCCCACCAGAGCCATCGATAGCGCAAACAGTATTTTCAGCTTTATCTTCATTCGTAGGAGCAAAAATAGTTATCAGGCACACAGTTGCCTAATAAAACTAACGGAAAATGGGCGTGGATAGTATATAGGAGACTGAAAAAAAGTGGGGAGAAGAGCAATCAGGGAGGCTGATGCTCACCCCAAGAAAGCACCGGGCGGCATCGTGATGGATGTCGCCCGGTGTTATTGTTGTCGTTGGGGTGAGAGAGGAATGTGTTACTTCACAATCACAGCCTTTGCAGTTCCGGCAGTGCGCACAATGTAGTAGCCGGCAGGCAGCTCCACTGTTGCTGCGCCCTCTGCGTTGACAATCTTCACCATGCGGCCCATGGCGTCGAAAATCATCACCTTGCCGTTGGCTCCGGTCACCACCACAGCACCTTCAGTGCCATAGATAGTAGCTTTGCCGTCGGCTTTCGGTGTCTCCACACCGGTAGGAATTTGAGCATTCGAGAGAGCCACAAGCTTCACGCCGCCATTAGCTTCGGCGTCAGCCACAAGCACACCCTCTATCTGTTGATATTCACCATTCTCCGAAGCATTGATTATCATGCCATTAGCTTCAATCTTCATACCCTTCTCGTTCAGCTTGCCGCAAACGCCCGAGCCCCAAAGCTCTAAGCCGTCGGTCGCAGCTTTCACTACGCCTACGTAGAAAGCCACCTCATGCACCTTAGCCTTCACAAAGAACGGCTTGTAAGGATTTCCGTCACCATCTTTCCAGCCAAGGCTTTCAGTATTCTCATAGTTGCCATAGAATACATTAGCCACAGTGAATGTGTTGAGGCTCATTGTTGCAACTTCATTTCCCATAGACGGCTTCTTACCCACCGGGGTAAGCTTCACGCCATCGTAGCTGGCTGTAAATGAGGCTATTTCAAAGCCTACGTATTCCGAAGTGAGACCTTCAATAGCAACCCAGTCGCGCTGGTCATATTCTTTAAGCTTTCTGCCATCTTCATAGCTGTCGAAGCCTGTATGCCCGTCTGCCGGCTTAGAAAGAGCAGCCGATTCCTCTGAAGTGCGGGCATAAAGCACACCACCATTAACCTTAACTCCTTCAAGGTTCACATTCACCTCGTAGAGCTTGCCTTTCTTCATCGAAAGCAGGTCGGCATTAGTTTTGAGTATTTCCTTCGTGCCTTCGTACAGTGCTGTGAATTTCAAAGCTTCGCCATCTTTCGACACGATTCCTGTGAATGAATACCAGCCGTCTTCGCCCAATGTAAAGGCTCCGGGGGTGTAATATACAGTCATTGTGAGCGGCGCGGTTGTGGTCTCGTTTGTCGTGCTCTCTGTCGATTCGTTTGTTGCCGGTTTTGCCGACTGCAATACAAGGTAGCCGTCAGCCTCGTGGATATTTGCCGCTGTGAGATAGCCTCTGACGGTGCAATACTCGGCGGGTTTCGGAGCCACGAGCCAAATGTCGCTTGAAGCGCTATTGAAGTTTTCCACACGGTATGTGTTGATGTCGCCAATATTAATATAGGCGTATGACACATTTTCATTGAATGTGACAACAGGGTATGCAGGGTCGGAACCTACAGTTGCCACGCTGCCTTCGTCAATCGTTCTTCCAACGTAGTCAGATGTCAAGCCTGAGATAGCCACCCAGTCTTCCTGGTTGAAATTTTCTGCGATGTCGCTCGACGTGTTAGCTTGCTGCTCCTCGGTGGGAGAGGTCTTTGAAGAACCGCTGTTGGCTATAGTAGAGGCATAGAGATATGTGCCGTCGAAATAGTGACCATACAGCTTTGTGTTGATTCTATATTCTTCGCCGACCTTTCCAGCCAGCACTTTGTCGAGACCGTTCTCGGTGCTTACATATTGGCGTGTAAATGTCCAAGAAACCGGCTCGGAGCATTGTGTGCCATTGCTGACATAAGCCACAACTGTGCAAGAAGAAGAGATTTTGAATGGTGTGGAGTAGGTTTGTACGTCGCGAACAGCGTTTGCTGCGTCGCCGTCGTTAACGATGTAATAATAAATCGTAGCTCCGGTTGCCTCGCCGTTAGGATCCGTGAGTTCCAAATAGAAAGGCTGGTTAAACTCGCACGACGCGTGAGAAGCCGTCGGAGCAGGGAGAATGAGATCGCCGCTGACTTGCTTCTTCTCGCTGAAATTACTCCATGGTTCAGTGTTACTATATGCATCGAGGCTTCCAAATGGCACAATGAGTGTACCTGAATAAGCATCAGAGTCAAAGGCTGAATAAAGACAAACATCTTCGGCGAGAGGCTCTGTGCGTTTGTTGATTACCTTACTGAGCGCAACGCAGCCTGCAAACGCATTATCACCAATGGAAGCTATTTTTTCGTGGAGAGTAACACTGCTGAGTAATATCAGGTCTTTGAATGCATCTTCTTCAATAGCTACCACATCTTGTGAATTGTATGTTGCGGGAATTTCGACTATACCTGTGAAATCCTCTTCGAGAGCGTAATCACCTTTGCGGATAGAGTAGCCGCCGGCAACGGGCGTGTAGGCGTACATTTCCGGGTGTTTGAGATTGGCGAACTTTTTCCAAATTTCGTCGCCGGCAAAATCGCGGTATCTTTTTCCCGGCATATTAACCTTGGTGGTGGAATAGTGCGATTCATCGAAGGCATCTTCGCTTGCCACTGTGGGAGGATTATACGATGAAGAATTGAAATTGAGTGATGCTAATGCCGTGCAGCCGGTGAAAGCCTGGGTGCCTATTGTCGCTGTTATAGGATCTTCCGATGAAGAA
>CALZFJ010000257.1 GCA_945645715.1 uncultured Prevotellaceae bacterium
AGATTGTAGCACGCCAGTTCATCTTCCGTATGCGTGAGTTTGAGCAGATGGAGATGCAATTCTTTGTGCGCCCCGGTGAAGAGCTGAAGTGGTTCCAGCAGTGGAAAGAGACCCGCCTGAAGTGGCACAAGGCGCTCGGTATGGGCGACCATAAATATCGCTATCACGACCACGAGAAGCTTGCGCACTATGCCAACGCTGCAACCGACATTGAGTTTGAAATGCCGTTTGGCTTCAAGGAGGTGGAGGGTATCCACTCACGCACTAACTTCGACTTGAGCCAGCACGAAAAATTCTCGGGCAAGAAGATACAGTATTTCGACCCTGAACTGAACCAGTCATATACTCCGTATGTAATTGAGACATCTATTGGTGTCGATCGCATGTTCCTCTCGGTGCTCTGCTCAAGCTATGAGGAGCAGAAGCTTGAGAACGGCGAGAGCCGCGTGGTGCTCCACTTGCCCAAGCAGCTTGCCCCGGTGAAGTGTGCCGTGCTTCCGCTTGTGAAGAAAGACGGACTTCCCGACAAGGCACGCGAGATTATGAATATGCTCAAGTTTGACTACGCTTGCCAATACGACGAGAAGGACTCAATCGGAAAGCGCTATCGTCGCCAAGATGCAATCGGAACTCCCTTCTGTATCACCGTTGACCACCAGACGCTCGAAGATAATACAGTCACAATCCGTCATCGTGACTCAATGGAGCAGGAGCGTGTGGCAATCAGCGAGCTTGCCGGCATCATCGACAATGAGGTCAGCCTCAATAAGCTGCTCAAGTCGCTGGCTTGATTAGGTAAGAGGCAAGAGGTAAGAGGTGATTCTTCTTCTGCTTCTTTGCTGAAAACCTCAGTATGTGAAAATTGACAATAAGTTAACTCATAATTTATAATAAATGAAGAGATTACCAATTCTGCTTGTTGCAGTGGTTGCGATGGCTGTGTTTCTGTCGTGCAACGATGAGGATACCAACTACTGGACTGCTTATAAGGAATGGCGCGAAAGCAACCTTCAGTATATAGCCGACAAAGAGGCTGAGACTGATGCGTCGGGCAAGGCTGTATATACAAAGGTGGTGCCAACATCGTGGAATAGCCAGGGCTTCATACTCATTCGCTATTACAACGACACTATGCTCACCAAAGACAATCTGAAGCCACTATTGACTTCGACTGTTGATGTGAAATATCGCGGACACGACATAAATGATGTGGCTTTTGATTCATCATTCTTGAGAACGAGTCCTGCCGACAGCATTTATCGCACGAAACCTACCAATGTGGTCGAAGGTTGGACAATCGCTTTGATGAATATGCACATAGGTGACAGCTGTGAGGTGATAATCCCTTATCAGCAGGGTTATGGCTCAACAGGTAGCCAGTCGATTGCACCTTATTCAACGTTGATATTCGACATGAAGCTTGTGGCAATCCCGGGTTATGAGGTGAAGCCTTAGTTGCTGCAAATTGTCATAAAGAAAATCCAGAGCGCATCGGGGTTCACCCCGGTGCGCTTATTTTTTGTGAAAAAAAAGACCGAAAGATAGTAAATGCGAGGGATTATGCTTAAATTTGCACATAAGGATAAGAAATGGAGAAACAACGGAATTATGAAGAAATATGCAATAATAGTGGCAGGAGGGTCGGGCACACGATTTGGTTCTGCTATGCCCAAGCAATTTTTGCCTCTTGCCGGTGTGCCTGTGTTGATGCACACTGTGCGTAAATTTGCCTATGCCGGAGCCAAAGTGATACTTGTGTTACCGGCAGCGCAGCGAGAGCTGTGGGGGGAATTGTGCGAGAAATATCACTTTGAGGTGGAATGCACAGTGGTGTGCGGTGGTAGTAGCCGATTTGAGTCGGTGAAAAACGGCTTGGCTGCTGTTGAGGCCTCGGCGTCAACAGGCGATAATCCTTGTGAAGCTGAAAAGTGTATAGTTGCAGTGCACGATGGAGTGCGACCGCTGGTGTCGGTAAAGGTGATAGAAAAAGCCTACGATGAAGCAGCTATTTATGGAAGTGCAGTGCCTGTGGTGCCGGTTACTGATTCCATTAGGCACGTTGAGCCTGATGGCAGTTCGCGTGCAATGCGACGTGATGAGCTTGTAGCTGTGCAGACGCCACAGACGTTCACCCTCGAGATACTTCATGGTGCTTACAATGTGGAGCTATCGCCGCTATTCACCGATGATGCATCGGTGGTGGAGGCTGCCGGGCACAGTATTCACCTGATTGAAGGAAATCACGACAATATGAAGATTACACATCGCGGTGACATTGCTATCGCCGAGAATATTCTGAAGAATGCAACGACTTGCTAAGACCGACATAAAATTTCTGCTCGGAGTGGGTCCTAAACGTGCCGAGATGCTTGCAAAGCAGCTCGACATACACTCATATTACGACCTGCTATATTACTTCCCTTATCGCTATGTGGATAAGAGCAAAATCCACCGCATACGCGACATAGAGGGAGATATGCCTTACATTCAGCTGAAAGGACGGTTCCTTACGTTCACAGTGAATGGGGAGGGAGTCCGCAAAAGGCTGAATGCCCTTTTTTCAGACGGGACAGGCACTATAGAGGTGGTGTGGTTTAACCGTGTGAAACAGATACAGGAAAGCTACCACACAGGCGTGGATTATGTGATCTTTGGGAAACCTACAGAGTTTAACCGGCACTTTAGTATATCGCACCCCGAGGTTGAGCAATATCGCGCTGATGCACCAATGCAAGGCTTTAAGGGAATATACACAATTCCTGAGGCATTGCGCAACCGTAGCTTCACATCGCGCAATCTTCAACAGATGGTGACTACGCTTATTGCAGGACTAGGTCGCATTGAGGAAACACTTCCCGACCATATTATCGACCGCTTGAAGCTGATGCCCATAAGGGAGGCGCTTATCAACATACATTTACCCGAATCAGTGGAGAAGCTACAAAAGGCGCAGTTCAGGCTGAAGTTTGAAGAGCTGTTCTATCTGCAGCTGAATATACTGAAGTTTGCCCGCAACCGCAGTATGAGCCTTGCCGGGTTCAGATTTACGCGGGTGGGGGAATGCTTCAATCGCTTCTATAATGAAGTGCTGCCTTTTCCGCTGACCGGTGCTCAGAAGCGCGTTATCAAGGAAATCAGGGCTGACATGGGAAGCGGAAGGCAGATGAACCGCCTGCTTCAAGGCGATGTGGGTAGTGGAAAGACGCTTGTGGCGCTGATGACGATGCTTCTTGCTGTGGATAATGGCTATCAGGCGTGCCTGATGGCTCCTACGGAGATTCTTGCGGGTCAGCACTACGCCACCATAAGCGAAATGGCGCAGAAGATAGGCGTGCGTGTGGAGCTGCTCACCGGTTCAACCAAGAAGAAAGAACGCGACGAGATACATGAAGGGCTGATGAACGGCGATGTTAAGATTCTGATTGGTACGCATGCACTTATCGAGGATACCGTGAATTTCAAGAACCTTGGAATGGCGGTAATCGACGAGCAGCACCGCTTCGGTGTGGCACAGCGTGCCAAGATGTGGAAAAAGAATGTCACACCGCCACATGTGCTCGTGATGACGGCAACACCCATACCGCGCACGCTTGCAATGACGGTGTATGGCGACCTTGATGTGTCGGTTATCGATGAACTTCCACCGGGCAGAAAGCCAATTCAGACAGTATTACGCTATGACAACCACCGTATTTCGGTATATCGCTTTATTGGCGAGCAACTGAAGCTCGGCA
>CALZFJ010000258.1 GCA_945645715.1 uncultured Prevotellaceae bacterium
TCACTTACAAGGCGAATGTTACTATCTCGGGCAACTACTACAACTTCTACGTAGATGGAGCCGAGACTGCCGTTGGCTCACTCTACCAAGGCACTGCCGACCAGAAGGCTATGTTTGTCGATGGCAACACCTACAACATCACCGGCTACTTCCTCTCTATCAGCAAGAGCGGCGGTGCTCCCAAGTTTGTCAATTTCGTGCCCGTCACCACTGTTGCTGCTGCCCCCGCAGTTAAGTCTTCTGAATACACCATTGCCTGCAAGAATGTTACAGCTCTCTATGCGTTCGACGGCTCTAAGTGGAAAGCATCAAGCAGCATCGCAGTGCTCCAGAGCAGCGACTACGAAGCAATGGGACAGAAATATTACAACCTCACCGAGCCCGATTTCTATCTGCCTATCTACCTCAAGGGCGCATACCCCTATGCCAAGGCCGACGATGTGAAGCTCGTGGGATACAAGCTTTATAGCGGTGGCACGACGTCACTCGCTTGCGACAAATACGTATTCGACGGCTCTGCCTGGAACAAGGATAATGGCGTTGTCGTTGAAACTGCACAGTTCGTAAAGACCGGCGGCAAGTGGATGTACGACCCCAATGTCACAATCACTCTTCCTGCCGGAAAGGGTCAGGAACTTAGCTCTCTCTACTTCCAGGCTTGCACCGACTGGGTGTGGGAAAACATCGACAAGGCTAAGCTCGGCGTTTCCGACAAGGGTAAAGGCTACGTTACAAGCTACGGAAACAACGAGTATTATTGCGGTACCTCAGCTTATCAAGGCAACGTCGATCTTCGTCCTGCCAAGGCTAAGGAGCAATATCCTGCCGGTTATGAAGGTATGACCGACGACCAGATTCTCGACCTCATGAAGACCCGCTTCGCGACTGAGGTTATGCCGGGTGCTCTCGCTGCTATCCACCCCGAAGCAGCACCTATCGAGGGTCTCGACGTTATCTACACAATCACCTTCGGCACCTACACAGGCAGCAACGGCACCGAGACTATCCGCTACAAGGTAGTCGCTCCGGGCAAGTTTGAGTTCATCGACTGCACCTGGGACGCTGAGAAGTAAACAAACTCTCTGCAATTGAGTAATCACCATAAGTGGTGGAGTAAGGCAATTACCGCCCTACTCCACCATTTTTTCTGCTCAAAAACATATATTTATAGCATCCAAATCGCAAATTTCTTAAAAAACAACAATGCCACATCGTTTTATACCCGAATATTTTCATATTTTATTCTTTTCTGCTATATTTGCATATTCAAAATCTGAGAACTAAAACTACCCAAAATTTAGTTGAGAGTTGTTTTGTAATTTTTATTATTAATTATTAATTATATCACATTTTTTTGATGAAAAGAGTTTATACGTTCGGCAATGGCAAAGCAGAAGGCAGTGCCGATATGAAAAATCTTCTTGGAGGAAAAGGTGCCAACCTCGCTGAGATGAACCTCATCGGTGTTCCCGTACCTCCCGGCTTCACCATCACCACTGAAGTTTGTACTGAATACAACGAGAAAGGCAAAGATGCCATCGTAGCCATCATCAAGGACGATGTTGAGAAATCTATCGCTCACATCGAGAGTCTTACAGGAAACAAATTCGACGATTCCGAGAATCCTCTCTTGGTTTCTGTTCGCTCGGGTGCCCGCGTTTCTATGCCCGGTATGATGGACACTGTACTCAACCTTGGTATGAACAACCGCGTGGTTGAAGCCCTCGCTGCTAAGTCGGGTAATCCTCGCTTCGCTTGGGACAGCTACCGCCGCTTCGTGCAGATGTATGGCGACGTGGTTCTCGGCATGAAGCCTAAGAACAAGACCGACATCGACCCATTCGAGGAAGTTATGGACGGCGTAAAGGAAAAGAAGGGCGTGAAGCTCGACACTGAGCTCGACGTTGAAGACCTCAAGACCCTCGTTAAGCTCTTCAAAGAGGCTGTCCTCAAAGCCACTGGCAAAGAATTCCCCGAAAGCGCTTGGGATCAGCTTTGGGGTGCAATCTGCGCCGTATTCGACAGCTGGATGAACGAGCGCGCTATCCTCTACCGCCGAATGAACCAGATTCCCGAAGAATGGGGAACCGCAGTCAACGTTCAGGCAATGGTTTACGGTAACATGGGTAACACTTCAGCTACCGGTGTGGCATTCACCCGCGACGCTGCTACCGGTGAGGACATCTTCAATGGTGAGTACCTCATCAACGCTCAGGGTGAAGACGTGGTTGCCGGTGTCCGCACTCCGCAACAGATTACTATCGAAGGTTCTCGCCGCTGGGCTAAGCTCCAGGGCATAAGCGAAGAAGAGCGTGCTTCTAAGTATCCTTCTCTCGAGGAGTCGATGCCTGAGTGCGCTAAGTCGCTCATTGAGACTCAGCAGAAGCTTGAGGACCACTATAAAGATATGCAGGATCTCGAGTTTACTATCCAGAATGGTAAGCTCTGGCTACTCCAGACTCGTAACGGTAAGCGCACTGGTGCTGCAATGGTTAAGATTGCAATGGATCTTCTCCGCGCCGGCGTTATCGACGAGAAGACTGCTCTCGCACGCATGGAGCCACAGAAGCTCGACGAGCTTCTCCACCCTGTATTCGACAAGACTGCCCTCAAGTCTGCCAAGACAGTAGCTAAGGGTCTTCCCGCATCTCCGGGTGCTGCTACCGGTCAAATCGTATTCTTTGCCGACGATGCTGAGGCTTGGGCTGAGCGCAAGCGTAAAGTCATCATGGTTCGCCTTGAGACTTCTCCCGAAGACCTCCGCGGTATGAGCGTTGCTCAGGGTATCCTCACCGCTCGTGGCGGTATGACCTCTCACGCTGCCGTTGTAGCTCGCGGTATGGGTAAGTGCTGCGTATCAGGTGCCGGCGAAATCATCGTTGACTACAAGGCTCGCACCGTTCAGATGGGTGGCAAGACTTTCAAGGAAGGCGACTGGATTTCACTCAACGGTAGCACCGGCGACGTTTACGAAGGTCTCGTTTCTACAGTTGATGCTGAGCTTTCAGGCGACTTCGCAGCTATCATGAACCTCGCTGAGAAATACACCAAGGTTGACGTCCGCACTAATGCCGACTCTCCTCGCGACGCTAAGGTAGCCCGCAAGTTTGGTGCTAAGGGTATCGGTCTTTGCCGCACTGAGCACATGTTCTTCGAGGGCGACCGCATCAAGGCTATGCGCGAAATGATTATTGCAAAGGACGAGGCTGGCCGCCGTCACGCTCTCGCCAAGCTCCTCCCGATGCAGCGTGCCGACTTTGAAGGCATCTTCGAGGCTATGGACGGATTCGGCGTAACAATTCGCCTTCTCGATCCCCCATTGCATGAGTTCGTTCCTCATCAGCTCGCCACTCAGAAAGAGCTCGCCGAGGAAATGGGCATCACAGTCGAAGAAGTTAAGGCCGTTTGCGACGGACTCGAGGAATTCAACCCGATGCTCGGTCACCGTGGTTGCCGCCTCGGTAACACATATCCCGAAATCACCGAGATGCAGGCTCGCGCTATCATCGAGGCTGCCCTCAACGTGAAGGCTAAGGGTATCGACGTTCACCCCGAAATCATGGTGCCACTCGTTGGCGTCCTCAAAGAGCTCCAGCTCCAGGCCGACATCATCAACCGTACTGCACAGCAAGTATTCGCTGAGCGCGGAGCCACTGTTGCCTACAAGATCGGTACAATGATTGAGGTGCCTCGCGCAGCACTCGTAGCCGACCAGATCGCTACCGTAGCCG
>CALZFJ010000259.1 GCA_945645715.1 uncultured Prevotellaceae bacterium
AGCGCGGGCGCCATAAATAGAGCGGGTGTTGTCGGCGAGGCGGTTGAAGTCATCGACAGCCTCGCTACCCTTCTTTAGCTTTTTCAGTGCAAAAGCACGGTTGAACGTAGCCTCGTTTTCCTCCTCGGGCGATAGGCTGCCAAGGTGGAGCAGGGCATCGGCACTGTCGTGCACTTTTTGGTATTGCTCGAGCTGGAGTGCGGTGCGCATAATTCCGAGGTTGGCATTTAGCTTGTTGTCGTGCG
Source organism: uncultured Prevotellaceae bacterium (assembly GCA_945645715.1). Classification (GTDB taxonomy): domain Bacteria; phylum Bacteroidota; class Bacteroidia; order Bacteroidales; family Muribaculaceae; genus CALZFJ01. The sequence continues at coordinate 246 of CALZFJ010000259.1, forward strand.
ACGAAGCACGGGTTGCAAGGTCAGTATATACCTCCTGAGCCTCACGAAGCTGCTTCTTGCGGAAGAGGATGTCGCCCTTCATTGCGAGTGCATCTTCGGCAAAAGCGGCATCGCCCACGGTGGCGAGCACGGTGTTGATGTCGGCGAGGGCAGTGTCGTAGTTGCCGGCCTTATATTCGTGTCGGGCAATATAGTATCGGGCTTTAGCCAGATATGCGCCATCGGGGAAATTCTTCACATAGTCGCGCATCTTGGCGATTGAAGGCTTTTCAGCCATATAAGCCTTCTCAGCGGTCTCGAAGGTGAGACGGTCGATTTCGCTCACGTCGAGTTTCGGAGCATTAGGCACGCTGTTGAGGAAAGAGATGTATTGCTGAAGTTCGCCGCGGTCGGCATAGATGAGTTTGAGGTCTTCGGCAGCCGCTTTAGCCTCCTCGCTGGTGGGATAGTGAGAGATTACGCTCTTGTAGCTCTCGATAGCGCGCGCCTCATTGCCCATTCCACGCTGAGTGATAGCCTTCTGGAGGAGAGCCTTGCGGGCATCGGCAGAATTTGGGAAGCGGTTCGACAGCTCCTCGTAGGCATTCACGGCAGCTTCGCCATCGTTGGCAGCAACGTATGCTTCAGCCTTCTGGAGCATGGCAGCCGACGCGATGGGGGAGTTGGGGTATTCCTTCAGGAGACGGTTGATAAGTTCGATTTTGGCTGCGTAGCTTTTGGTGAGACCCAGCATCACCGCCTTCTGGTAGAGCGGATAATCACCGGTGGCGTGGTGGGTGGAGTAGGCGCGGTCGTAAGCCGAGGCCGCCTCATTGTAGCTCTTGGCATAGTAGTAGGTGTCGCCGATTCGGCTGTAGACATCGGCACGCGAAGCCTCGCCGAGCGACTTTGAAGCCACTGCCTTCTCGAATGCTGAGCGGGCGGCTGCGTAGCTTCGTAGCTGGAAGCGCGAGTAGCCGAGATTGTAGTTGGCGAGGGCGTAATTTGCGTTTTTTGAGTTGGTTCCGGCAATGAAAGCCTCTTGGCTCTTTGCTGCGGCTGAGTATTTCCCGCTGCGATACTGGCACTCGCCAATCCAGAGGTTGCACTCGTTGCGCAGGGCGCGGTCGAGGTTGCCAAGGGCGTAGGCATTGGAGAAATGGCGGTGAGCTTCAGCCACTTTGCCATTAGAGAGCGACTGGATGCCGAGGTTGTAGAGCACGCGCTGTTTTGCGCGAAGCACCTTCTGCGACGGAGCCGCTATGTGTGATATGCTTTGCAAGGCACGTTCGTAGTCGTTGCCATTGATATAGGCATTTATGAGATAGTCTTCAACTTCGCCGGCATACGACGACTTGGGGAAGCGGTTGAGGAATTGCTCGAATATGTCGATGGAGCGGTTGAACGGAGTGCGACCGCCGTCGCGCTGGGTGAGAGCATAGTTGAAATAGGCGGTTTCTTGAACGGAAGTGTCGAACGACATTCCGAAAGCCTTCTCGTAGGCAATGGCAGCGGCTTTCATGTTGCCCTCTTTCACGTTGGCATGACCTGTAAACATATAGGCACTCTGTGCGAGAGCATCGTCGGCATCGGTGACACCGGCCATGTGGTCGATGCACGCCTTGAAATCGGCATTGCGGTAGTCGAGCACGCCCATGATGTATTGTGCGGTGCGCTCGGGTGCGCTTTCGCAGCTGTCGAGGTAGGAGCTGATGTAACGGGCAGCCTCGGTGTCGTTGCCCTCATGATACTGGCTTTCGCCCACAAGGCGGTTGATTTCGCCGTGGAAGTCGGGGGCGGGACCATCGTTGAGGAGCGTGCGGCCGCGGGCGATAACGTCGCTGAATTGGTGACGGGTGAAAAGAATCTGGCACAGGTAGTATCGGGCGGCGTTGGAGAGTTCGGGGCAAGAGGTTACCGATGTGAATTTCTCCTCGGCAGCATCGTAGCGGTGTTGGGCGTAATCGATATAGCCCTGGAAGAACACACCGGCATCGCGATACTTCTTGGATAGGGCGAGACGGTCGAAGCGAACTTGGGCGGCATCAAACTCGCCGAGTCGCAGCAGCGAATAGCCTTCGCGGTAGGCGAGAGTGAGGTCGGCATCGGCATCGAGCACAGCAACGCCCACCTCATTGTAAGCCGTCAGAGCCTCGCCGAAGCGTCCACTGAAGAAGTGGAAGTCGCCGATGGTAGCCCAAGCCTGAGGCACGAGGTGCGATGTGGGATTGTCGGCTATGAACTGCCGGAGTTCGGATATGCACTTGTCGCTACCCTGCTCATAATGGCAGCGTGCGATATGGAAACGCGCTTCGGCGAGCAGAGAAGCGTCGGCAGGTAGCTTGGTGAAGTGGTTCAGTTGGTCGAGGGCACCTGTGAAGTTGCCATTGGCCATCATCAGTTTGCCACGAGAGAGGAACCCATCGGGGGCTGTGCTGATGAAGCCGGTTTGTGCGGTGGCGCAGAGCGGCAGAATGGCACAGGCGTATTTTATAATTGGAGTGATTTTCATAAACGTAAGTAATTATCTATGCAAAATTACACATAATAGCTGAGATTTCCCACGAATAGATTGATTTTTTGAGGAAAGGCACAATGATGTATTTCGAGAAAAAGTAACAAATAAGGTAAAAATACCGCCAATAATTTGGTAAATTACCATTGATATACTAACTTTGCAGAAGTTTAGCTGCACTCGGCATAAACGCTCAAGCGAGCTTGGCGTTTCTGCACTCGATTTGCGCTAACTTTGCAGAAGTTTAGCTGCACTCGGCATAAACGCTCAAGCGAGCTTGGCGTTTCTGCACTCGATTTGCGCTAACTTTGCAGAAGTTTAGCTGCACTCGGCATAAACGCTCAATCGAGCTTGGCGACTCTGCTCTCGATTTGCAGTAACTTTGCATAAGTTATGCTGAAAAATAATACCAACGTAAGAAAAAACACAATGAATGCGATGAAAAACCAAAGAGAATTGACAAGGCTGCGCGATGCAGAGCTGCTTCGCGACTACCGCCGGCGACTTAGTGCCGCAATGGAAAGCGGTGAGGAAATTAACCGAATGAAAATCATAGAGGAGGTGCTTGCCACAGGGCGTCCGCGCTACTATCTGCAATTCAGCCAGGCATATAATGTGATGGCTCGCATCAACCACCGCGGAATCACCGGGCGTAAACTCTCGCTGAAGAATGCCATGTGGCTCGAAATCTATGAGAAAGTGCAAGCTATGATGGCTGAGAATGAGGGTATGCCAATGCACGTGGCACTGACACGAGTGCTTGGAGAGGGGCGTGCCTCGCGCTACTTTATCACCCCACGATATGCCTATCGCTATATCTATGAGGTACAGCGCGATGCCCGCAACCGACGTGCTACACACTTTAGCCGGGCTTGAAACATGAGAGTGTCAATGATGACGGCACTGGCGGTGATGCTTTTCACCGCGTGCCGAACGGCTAAAACGGCAGAGATGGTGGCGGACAATCGCTCTACTGTGCATGACTCGCTAC
>CALZFJ010000260.1 GCA_945645715.1 uncultured Prevotellaceae bacterium
ATATCGTGACATCGAGCGTTTCGGTATAGAAGTTTCCCTTTGAATCGACGGCGGCAGTGATCGATGGAGCTTCAGCTTTAAGCACATATTCAGCTGTCACCTCGTTGCTGAAGTTGGTGCCATCGGTTGCAATTGCTCTTATTGTCTGGGAGAGTTTTATGGGAATGGCACTCACACCGTCCCACACTTCAAAGCCGCTGTTGCCTTTGAGGTTGACTGAGGCATCACTGGTGTATCTCACGCTTACGCCTTCCTCAAGGTTGCTGAATGTAAGGTTCTGAGCTTCATCATAAGTGCCGGGTGCAACCGAAAATTCAGGATCATAAACTCCGGTAGCATCTTCATAATTAATTGTAACCGAATAGATATATACGGAGTTGGCTGTAACATTGACGGTGAGAGCTACTTTGCCCGATTGAAGTGTCTCGGGGGTGAAAACGGCGTCTCTTAATGTCCTTCCGTTTTCGCTTGGTGCAACCACATCATAACTCATGGCTTCATTATCGCCAATTTTTATTTTGATGGTGCCTTTGCCTGCCGATTTATTGGTGCAATGCCGCACAACAACACTGCTGATGTCGGAGAATGCAACAGGACTCGTTGCCTTTGCTCCTGAATTAGAAGTTGTCACCTGAACTCCAAGTTCATTGATGAAACTTGTGCCGACTTTTGTTACCGACCAGTTGGCGGCGTTGCCATCATCATCAGTCGCAGCCCAATTTTTTGAATTAAATGTGTAGGTGACCGAGCGAGTGATGGCTTGTGCACCGATGATGCACGAAAAAATAGCAAAAATGACTAAAAATACTTTCCGTTTCATTTCCGATAAATGTTAATTAATGTATTATATAATGATATTTTCAGGATTTTGGGATTTGTGTGACAATCGAGGCGTCATTCCATCGCAATAGGGCGATTTCAGAGTTGAGAAATTATGCCAATGGGCAAGCCGGTGATATTGGCAATCTGTCTTTCGTCCATTCCGGCATACTTCAGAGCTTTTGCTGAGTCGCATAATGCTTTCATCTGCACCTCAAGCTGGGCGCTTTGCTCTTCAAGCTGGGCGCTTTGCACTTCGAGTTGAGCGCTTTGCTCTTCAAGCTGGGCGCTTTGCACTTCGAGTTGAGCGCTTTGCACTTCGAGTTGAGCGCTTTGCACTTCGAGTTGAGCGCTTTGCTCCTCGAGCTGAGCATCTTGTTGGGCAATCTTCTTGTCGCGCATCATGATTGCCGTGTCGCGGTTTTCTATAGCTGCGAAATATTCATCTTCCACATTCATATCTTGTCTTAACTTAGCATCTGAAGCTGCCGAAAGAAGTCGATGCAGAATATGCTTCATTTCAAGGTCACCTTCAAAGGCATTATCATCGATATTCAGCACTTGCCGGTTATTGCGGTCTTTGTTTGACTGGTCAAATACGCTAAGCACTTCTTCAAGGCGATTGTTTACCAAACCGCGAAGTAAAGGAATCTGCACAATTATGCTGTCGTGCACAAGGCTCTCCACAAACGGATCGGGAATGCCTTTCGACACAATTTTATCCTCATAATCAAGCGACTGATGCTTTACGTAAAGTACGGGTTCGTCGATGTTCCCCACGCGGTGACCGAGCAAATACACTGTTATCATTGGTATGCCATAACCGAAGGGATTGTCGTCTTTCAAGATGTTGTCGGGGTTGGCATATTGAGTCCCAAGATATTGGCGGAAACGCAGGGTTTCAGTCTCAAGCCACGTTTTCTGCAACTCTATGAGCACGAGTTTCAGAGTACCGTTATCCTGCTTGATCTTTGCACCGAAGTCGATGCGAAACATGGATATCTTGTCGCGGCTGCCATTGGTGTATTCGTGCTTGCGCACTTCCACTTCCACCACATCTCGCTTAAGCAATGCCGAGAGTATGGTTTTGGCAACACGTTCGTCCTCCATCAAATATTTGAACACGGAGTCGTAGATGGGATTTGCAATGCTTATTATCATAGTCGATACTGTTTTACCTTTATAACGCGAAGATAGCACACATCGCCCAAAAATGGAAATATTATCCCAAATTTTTTACATTATTTTTCATTTCCCCATTATTAGAATGTCGCAAAAAAGCTACGAGCCATCACTGTCGCGTTTTAGGCGACTGTGACAGCTCGTGATGCCGTGTGTGGAGTAAGACCGTATTTAAGCGTTCTTCACCTTATCGACAATAGCCTTGAATGCTGCAGGGTTGTTCATGGCGAGGTCGGCGAGCACCTTGCGGTTGATCTCGATACCGGCCTTGTGAATCAAGCCCATAAGCTTTGAGTAAGAAAGATCCTCGAGGCGAGCAGCTGCGTTGATACGCTGAATCCACAATGCGCGGAAGTTGCGCTTCTTGTTCTTTCTGTCACGGTAAGCGTAAGTGAGACCTTTCTCCCAAGTATTCTTGGCAACGGTCCAAACATTCTTACGGCAACCGTAGTAACCTCTTGTAAGTTTTAAGATTTTTTTTCTGCGTGCTCTTGAAGCAACATGATTTACTGATCTTGGCATTTTCTTAATGTTTTTTGAATGTTAGCGGCAATTTGCTCTTTTTATTTTGTGCTAAACATTCGGTTAATACTTAGAAATTAAAATCACGAAAATTTAAAACATAAAAAATTTGTTTCCACTTCTTCGGTAACTTCAGTGCGTGGCACGAAATTACTTCATGGCGAGAAGCTTGCGCACGTTCACGCGGTCGCAGCTCTCCACGATGCTGAAGTGGGTCAGATTTCTTTTCTGCTTCTTGGTCTTCTTGGTCAAGATGTGACTCTTAAAAGCATGTTTTCTCTTGATCTTTCCTGATCCGGTAAGGGCGAACCTCTTTTTGGCACCGGAATTAGTCTTAATCTTTGGCATTTTTTTACTTTTTAAATTTTTATATTGATTCAACAAATGGAGGTCAGGCACTTACAGAGCCTGACACTCCTTTCTCTTTTTCTGTAATTTTTTTTACTTCCCGGCTTTCTTGGGCGTGAGCATAATAGTCATACGCTTGCCCTCAAGCACCGGCATCTGCTCTACCTTTCCATACTCCTCAAGGTCGTTGGCAAAGCGCAGAAGAAGCACCTCGCCCTGCTCTTTGAAGAGGATGGAGCGTCCGCGGAAAAACACATAGGCTTTCACCTTTGCGCCATCTTTTAGGAAGCCCATGGCATGCTTGAGCTTGAAGTTGTAGTCGTGGTCGTCGGTTTGAGGTCCGAAACGAATCTCCTTTACTACCACTTTGGTCGATTTAGCCTTCTGCTCCTTCAAGCGCTTGCGCTGCTGGTAGAGGAACTTTTGGTAATCGAGAATGCGGCAAACCGGTGGAGCAGCGTTCGGTGATATTTCAATCAAGTCGAGCTCCATTTCATCGGCTATCTTCAGAGCCTGTGCAAGTGGATAGACGCCGTTTTCCACGTTGTCACCCACAAGGCGCACCTCCTTGGCATGAATCTGGTCGTTGATTGCATGACCGTCCTTCTTGCCGTCTTTATCACCTCTCTTGGCTTTCGCCTGAACACTATTGTTGGGCTGTGTGCCGCTGTTCACTGTCGGCTTCTTTGGCCCACTCCATAATGGTTTTTTCTCCATTCAGTTTATTTAAAGTTTGTCATATTCTCAATTTCGCGTGCAAAATCGTCTGCAAAGGTAGTAATTTTTTGCGAACCTTTATCACCTTCGCCCTGTTTTC
>CALZFJ010000261.1 GCA_945645715.1 uncultured Prevotellaceae bacterium
AGGAGACGGAGTTGGGAATCTCCACCGAAGCCAAGCCGCTGCAGCCATAGAATGCATAAGATTTCAACTCTTGTACTGTTTCAGAAATAATCAAATTTTTTATCTCTTGTCCATTAAGGAATAAGTTATGGGAATAATATATTGGATTTGCCTCCGCATCATCAAAGCTGATTTTACACCAAGCTTCAAGGTCGGAAATGTCAACTTTTTTGAGTCCGTCGCAGCCACCGAAGGCATAGGGGTCAATTTCGGTGACGGAGTTGCCGATGCTCACCGAAGTCAAGCCAGTGCAGCCAGCGAATGCAGAGTTGCCGATAGAGGTCACTCAACAGCATCATTATGTAGTTTTATCTTTACTATTTTGTAAAAAGAACTACTATATACTAAACATACCATACTATATCGCTAAAGAAATCCTGTACTAATACTACAAGAGCTACATATATTTCCTTACTATATTCTGGTGGAATTGCTTTATTCAGATAATATTCTATATCCAAGCCATATGGATAATCAGGAAACTGTAATAACGGATGTTTCGAAAGATAATCCTTTAATAAAGGTAATATAACCCCATTACATTCTTCATTCTCTGGAAAATCATAGACTTGTATCGTTGATTTCAGGATGTCTTCTGTATCCCATATTTCAAGTTCTATACAAATATCTTCATTTTTACCTATGCGAAGACATAGGAAATGTTCATTATAACCTTGATGATCCTGAAAACTTCGCAGATCTATGTGGTTTGGAAGTGCTCCAGCATCTATCAAGGCTTTTATGTTGAACTTTATATCTTCTATTTGTGATTTTATGTCAGCCATTAGAATGGTAATCCGTTTTCGTTTTCTTCTGCAGCATTAGGATGTTCTTCTTGATACTTGATTATGCTATCAATGCATTCTTCAATAGCATCTTTTTCTTGTGTAACCAGGTTACTTTTGAATTCCTTTCCCCTTATTTCGTCAAAACTTCTATGTATATATGCTCTTACAACTTCTTGTGATAGTTGGTCAAACACCATATCATTGGTAAAATCAGCTAAATTGGGTTTCCAAGGTAATTGGAAGCGAGCTAATGGATATATTTCTTCTAAATATTCACTTTGTTCTGGTATCAAGAAACTTTGTGTATCTTCATTCTCATATGGTTGAAAAGATTCTGAGGCAAGTTCTCCATTGGTAAAAAAGACTTCACGCACAGGATTTGCTTTTACGACGGCACAATATCCAAATCCACCTACCAAAATTCTTTTGGCTTCAAGGATTATCCACTTCTTAATTTTATTATTCATATTATTTCTAGTTGTGATTATGTATTAGATAACAAAACTATAAAATCTTGTTAAAATGTTGTGACGGAGTTGGGTATCACCACCGATGTCAAGCCGCTGCAGCCAGAGAATGCCCGATAGCCGATATAGGTGACGGAGTTGGGAATCACCACCGAAGTCAAGCCGCTGCATTCATAGAATGCAAAGGCGTAGATCTTGGTGACGGAGTTGGGAATCTCCACCGAAGTCAAGCCGCTGCAATAAGCGAATGCCGCATAGCCGATAGTGGTGACGGAGTTAGGAATCTCCACCGATGTCAAGCCGCTGCATTCACGGAATGCAGAGCTGCCGATAGAGGAGACGGAGTTGGGAATCTCCACCGAAGCCAAGCCGCTGCAGCCATAGAATGCCTTGTAGCCGATAGTGATAACGGAGTTTGGAATCGCCACTGATTCCAAACCTCTGCAGTTGCGGAATGCCTCTTGGTAGATTCCTGTGACGGAGTAGGTTTTGCCGTAGGTCACTGAATCCGGGATTGTGACTGCGCCGGAATATTCTTTGTCGGTAGGGTAATAATAGCTTCCTCTATCGGTGACGCAGACGGATGTGCCGTCGCTGTTCTTTTTGTAGTAGATGCCATTGACCTCGAAGTCGTAGGCGGAGGCTGTTGTTGCACTGAGTAGCAGCACTGCTGCGGCTGCTAATATCCCAAGTAAATTTTGCTTCATAAATTCAGCTTTTTTAAGTTAGTAATAAATGATTAATTCTTAGGTTGTTGTGTTCTTCGATTCCCGGGGAGAACGGGTTTAACTTTGGGGTACAAGAAAGGTGTGGGAAACCTATTTTTTTGTCTTATCCCAATATCAGGTCTTGGCTTACCCATGCAGTAGATAAGACAACAGCCCCACACCGTGAAAGGTATATAGCCTACCAATCACGGCAGGACGGTATATGCCTACGATGTAGGTGCTATTGTCAATCATCTTCACTGCATTTCAAACGGCCAAGTTAGATATTGGAAAATGATTAAAAATAACACCTTTTCGGGTGCTGCCTCGCGGGGGGCTGGGCTGCACGTTGCCCGACAATGTGGGGCTGCCGGTGAGCCACGAGCGCCGAGGAGGAGTGTCACCCGATATATGTAAGTTTATAGCCCAAGGCACGGGGCAACTCTATGCCACCGCTTCGCATCGCCTTGATGCAGTTGCAAATATAGAAAGTATTTATTGATTTTTCAAGAAATTTCGCACATTTTTGCTACCACCGAAAAATGAGCAATCCTCACACAAAAAGCATCGCAGCTACCACGCGGGGCGGTAGCTGCGATTGTGATGCGTTGTTTCACGCTGAAAGCCGTGCTTTTTTATTTTGCGCTCTCGAGTGAAACCTTGCGGAATTGCTTCATAAGTTTTTCAACTTCCAAAGATGCCTTGCGTGCACGAGTGCCGGCAGCCTTGTTTCCTTTCTCTGCTTGAAGCTTTGCATCAGTTGCGAATGCAGCATAAGCCTCTTCAATTTTAGCGATAATTTCTTCCATTATAAAAGTTGTTTTTGTTAAAGTTTATTGTCGAGCAAAGATAGTATAAATTTGTTATAACTGTGCAAATTTCAACCGTTTTTTTTATTGATAGAATGCACTTTTTCTTTAAATGAGCCTTTTTTGTTCCGATTTTGCTCTTTTTGGCTGAAAATTGCATAATAAACCGCTGATTCAGGGCGTTAAATGATTATAGCTATATATAAAAAAGTAGAACAATAGGACACCCCTGAGCTGATGAAACGTTTTTTCAGTTATTTATGCAATATACTTGTGCTTGCGATGCTCGTGTTGCAAGGCTGCCGTGGTGCGAAGCTTAGCGAAGCCGATGCGCAATATGCCCGCGGTGAATACTTCGATGCTTCAAACACCTACCGCAAAATCTACAACAAGCTCACCAAGCGCGAGGAGCGCCCGCTGCGTGGCGAAGTGGCTTTCAAGATGGGTGAGTGCTACCGTCGCCTCAACATGAGCGCACGCGCTGCCGCTGCCTACCAGAATGCAATCCGCTATCATTATCCCGACAGCATGGCTATCTTCTATATGGCCCAGGCGCAGCAAGCCGAGGGAAAATATGCCCAAGCCATAAAGAACTATGAGGAATTTCTTGAGAAGAAGCCTAAATTCCGCCTTGCCGAGGACGGTGTGCGCGGCTGCCGCAATGCGCTGAAGCTGCGCGAGAATCCCACCCGATACACCGTGCGGAATGCAAAGCTCTTCAATTCGCGCCGTGCCGACTTTTGCCCGCAATTCCTCGACGGCAACTTCGACCAGCTCTATTTCACGTCGTCAACCGAGAAGGCTACCGGCACCAAGAAGAGTGAAATCACCGGCACCAAGCAGTGCGACGTGTTTTTCTCAAAGCTCGACGA
>CALZFJ010000262.1 GCA_945645715.1 uncultured Prevotellaceae bacterium
GGCTAAACTCTGCGAGCCTTGGCTCAGCATGCTTCTGGGCGGCAATGAGGCTCTGGTGCTTATTGCGCAGACGCTTGTTTCCACCGGCATAATTCTGATAACGGGAGAGTTCTTCCCGAAGACTATTTTCCGTGTGAATCCCAACGACTCGCTCCGCACTTTTGCCACACCGCTCTATCTCATATATCTGTTGCTCTACCCTATCTCGCTGCTCACGTCAGCTCTGTCGTCGCTGCTGATGCGCATTTTCGGGGTGAAGCTCACGCACACCCGCGTGAAAGCTATCACAATGGGTGAGCTTGATGCCTACTTGCAGGAGAATATCGACACTACCGAGGAAGAAAACAAGGAGGTGGAGCGCGAAGTGAAGATTTTCCAGAATGCCATCGATTTCTCGAACACTCATTTGCGCGACTGCATGGTGCCTCGCAATGAAATGGTGGCGGTGAACATCGATACTACCGACCGCGAGCAACTGAGCCAACGCTTCACACAGTCGGGGCTGTCAAAAATCGTAGTCTATCGCGACGACATCGACAATGTGCTTGGATACATTCACGTGAGCGAACTTTTCACTCCGCAAAACAACTGGAAGGAGTGCATCAAGCCGGTGATTTTCGCTCCCGAAACAATGCTTGCCAACAAGATGATGCAGAGCCTGCTGAAGGAGAAGCGCAGCATGGCTGTGGTGATCGATGAGTTTGGCGGCACTGCCGGAATTGTGACCCTGGAGGACCTCGTGGAGGAGATTTTCGGCGAAATCGAAGACGAGCACGACCACAATCGCCTTATCGCTTGCCAAACGGCTGAAGGTGTGTATGAGTTCTCGGGAAGAATGGAAATTGAAGAAATTAATGAGAAATTCCACCTCGACATTCCCGAAAGCGATGAGTACCAGACCATCGCAGGCTACATTCTCTTCAATCTTGAAGAAATTCCCGCCCAGGGTGAATCGATGGTGCTCGACGGCATGAAAATCACTATCCTGAAAAAGTCGGCTGCCCGCCTTGAGCTGGTGCAAGTAGATACCACTTCAGTGGAAGAATCAGAGAAATAACGATTACGGCTGCGTTCCCTCGCAGAAACACATAGGAGGCTGTGCCCGAATGGATACCGGCACAGCCTCCTGCTTATTTTTACTAATTATCTTAATCACTTGCGGTAACCGCACTTGGGGCACTTGCCCTCAGCATCGAGAGAGATGCCGCAAAGCGGACAGCGGTCAATCTCCTTGCGGGTGTCGAACTCGCAGCTGGCTGCATTCACGCCACTGGTGAAGGTGATTTTTGCAATATTGAGTTTCTCGTGGAGCAAGTCATACACAATCTTAATCATGCCTTCCACAGTCATTGTCTCCTTTGTAACCACAAGGCGGGCATCAGGATAAGCCTTTGCAAGCGGTGTGCAGAACGCCTCTCCCTTCATAGTGTTCATGGGGTGACCGTTCTTGATGCCCTGCTTCTCATACACATCGAGGATTGCCGGGAGCAATGGATCGTCTTCACGCAGAATAAGAGCGTGGTCGAAGTTCTTTAGCACGTTCCAAGCCACCTTCTGAATTTCGTTGCAGGGATAAACCATATTGACGCCCATATTCACCGAGTCTTCCACCTCAATGGTGAGAACGCCTGTGTGTCCGTGAAGATACTGAGCCTCGCCCATAAAACCATAAAAACGATGTGCATACTGCAAATCAAATGTTGTGATACTTCTCATAATCCTACAAATTTTTTAGTTCGTTAATAGTTGTCGTTTATTATACAACCTCGGAAAAGGAGGTTTTGTTTTCACAGTGCGAAGTTACACAGACAAAATTATATTTGCAAACAAATTTAGTATTTTTAACTATATTATTTCATATTTCTAATCATTACAATTTTTCCCGCATTTTTCCCTATAGTCATCACAGCACGCCATCGCGGCGTGCCTTGGCAATGCTGAAAGTGAGATTACTCGTCATTTTCTCCAATCGGGCACTTGTTATGGGCATCGCGTGCCCGGTGAGCATTTGCATGGCATCACCACACCATGCAAGCAATCTCGCCAGCCACAATGGCACACTCGGCACACTATGCTCGCCTACACGTGTGGCTACCTCACGGGCAATATCGGCAAATGTGGGGTGACAAGCCTCACACACATTGTATATGCCCTCCTTCTGAGCTACAAGAGGCACTATCTCGGCAAGATGCTCCACCCGCAGCACACTTTTTCGCGAGTTTCCACCTCCTATCAGGGCAAACCTGTGGCAGACAATACCTCGCTCCATAGCCCCAAGATTACCGGGAGCGCCTTCGCCAATCATGAGCGGAGCACGCAGAATCACAAGCCTCACGCCACACTTCTCACACCAGCCTTGCAGATACTGCTCGGCGAGAATCTTGCTGTGAGCATATGTGGTGATACCATTTAATGGGTGCGACTCGTCGATTTCCTCTCCTGAATCGCAGCCGTACACTGCCACGGTGCTAAGATAGATAAAAACCTTTGGCGCGCCCACGCACTCAAGTGCATGGCACAGATTCACAGTGCCTATGTGATTCACCTGATAGAACTGCTGACGCTCTGCCTCGGTGCGAGGCAGCGTGTGGGCCTTGCCACACACATGTAGCACCACATCGTAGTGATGCGGCAGATGCGGCGGGCACACTGTGAGGTCGGCGACAATATCGTTGACGGCGCTCCTGCCGAGCGATGTCACCGCATAGCTTCTGCTGAGGAGGGGCAGTATGTGCCTCCCCACAAAACCCGATGCCCCGGTGAGAAGCATCTTCTCCATACTGTGTGAATTGCTGCTTGTGTTCATATCATTGGTTGTAAACCAAAAAAGCCCTGAAGCTGGAGGCTCCAAGGCTTTTGTCGGCGGTGCGGACGAGACTCGAACTCGCGACCCCATGCGTGACAGGCATGTATTCTAACCAGCTGAACTACCGCACCTCTTGTAGGGTCTGCATCACGGCTTTCTTCCGTTTTGCGTGTGCAAAGTTACTACTTTTTCCCCATTCCCGCAAATTTTTCAGCAAAAAATTCGCCTTTTACCCCATTTTTTTGTAGCTTTGTGCAAAAATGAAACAAAATATCATCTAAAATCTACCAATTATGAAATATTACATCGCCGAAAACGGCAATCAAGTTGGCCCATTGGAGATAAATCAGCTCCTTAGCCGCGGCGTAACCGTGAACACCCTCGTTTGGCACGAAGGTATGACCGAATGGGCTCCAGCAGGCTCTGTCCCCGAACTCGCGCAGCTCCTCGGAGCAGCTCCCGTGCCGCCACAGCAGCCGCAGCAACCCAACTACGCTCCACAGCAGCCCTACGCCCCCCAGCAGCCGGTGCCTCCCACACACCTCGTAGGAGCCATACTCGTAACACTCTTCTGCTGCCTCCCCTTCGGAATCGTTGCTATCATCAAAGCCGCCAACACCAGCTCAGCCATAAGCCAGGGCAACTACGAGCAGGCTGCACAATCGTCGGCTGAAGCCATGAAGTGGATAAAGTGGTCAATCATCTGCGGCGTTATCTACACAATAATCGTAGGAGCCATCACAGCAGTCCAAGTCATCACCGAACTAAACTAAGCCCCCACTCCTCTCTCCCATAATGGCAATGTGCGGTCGCGCCATGGCGCGACCCTACCACTCCCCTCTCTCTCAATGTGTAGGGTCGCGCCTTGGT
>CALZFJ010000263.1 GCA_945645715.1 uncultured Prevotellaceae bacterium
CCAAGGCCGAAATTGATGCTGTATTTGCCGATGCAGCCGCGTGTGGTGAGGTGGGAATCTATATTGCAGCTACCGATGCCGACACCATGCGTGCCACTGTGCTCGGTGTGGCTCTTTCGGCACGTCGCGGCGAGGGTGTGTATATGCCGGTTCCGGCATTCGGTGAGGAGCGTGAAGCAATTTTCGCCGGTATTCAGCGACTTGCCGATTCCCCGGTGACGATAGTGAGTGGCGACGTGAAGCGCGACATGGTGCTTCTGCACAATGTGGGCGTGACGCTTGGAGGCAACTACTTCGATACCGCCGTGGCTCACTATGTGGTGCAGCCCGAGACTTCGCACACCGTAGAACGCCTGTCGGAGGTCCTGATTGGTCACACCACCACTCTGCTTGCATCGCTCACAGGCGCCAAGGGCAAGGGTTATACGCCCATTGAAGCTCTTGCCGATGATGTGATGCGCGACTATGCCTGCGAGCTTGCCGACTACACATTGCGCCTGAAACCGCTTCTTGAGAAGTGTGTGAAGGAAAATGGCATGGAGAGCTTGCTGCACGATGTGGAGATTCCGCTCATTGCCGTGCTTGCCGATATGGAGATTACGGGCGTGCGTGTAGATGTGCGCTCGCTTCAGGAGTATTCGCGTGTCCTTACAGCTGAGCTTGCCGGGATTGAGGCTGATTGCTACGAGCTTGCCGGTGAGGAATTTAATGTGAGTTCGCCTGCACAAGTGGGAGAGATTGTGTTTGGCAAGCTGCAGCTCGACCCGAAGGCGAAGAAGACGCGTCGCGGACAATACACTACCACTGAGGAGGTGCTGGTGAAACTCACCGATCGTCACCCCATTGTGGAACGCATATTGCGTTATCGCAGCGTGCGCAAGTTGCTCACCACCTATGTGAATGCTCTGCCCGAGCTGATAAACCCCGCAACCGGGCGTATTCACACCACATATAACCAGACTGTCACGGCTACCGGACGACTCTCTTCGACCAATCCGAATATGCAGAATATCCCTGTGCGCAGCGACGACGGCCGTGAAATACGCAAAGCGTTTATCCCAGCGCCGGGAAATGTGTTCTTTTCGGCTGACTATTCGCAGATTGAGCTGCGGCTTGTGGCTGATTTCAGCCACGATGCCACCATGGTTGAGGCTTTCGTTGAGGGACATGACATTCACGCCATCACGGCCTCTAAAATCTATCATGAGCCGCTTGAAAGCGTCACTGCCGACCAGCGACGCAAGGCAAAGACTGCCAATTTCGGTATTCTTTACGGTATTTCGGCATTCGGGCTGTCGGAGCGGTTGCAGATTCCGCGCAGCGAGGCAAAGGAGCTTATCGACGGCTATTTTGCCACCTTCCCGACCGTGCGTGAATACATTGAGCGTGTGGTGGCTCAGGCTAAAGAGCAGGGCTATGTGACTACGAAATTCGGTCGCCGGCGCATGCTCCCCGACATCAATTCGCGCAACTCGGTGGTGCGCAGCTTCTCAGAGCGAAATGCGGTGAATGCCCCTATTCAGGGTACAGCTGCCGATATAATAAAGATTGCAATGGTGCGCATATATCGCCGTTTCAAGGAGGAAAATCTGCGCTCGAAGATGATTATGCAGGTGCACGACGAACTCAACTTCGACGTGGTTCCTGCCGAGCTCGACCGCGTGCGTGAGATTGTCACCACCGAAATGCAAGGTGCATATCATGGCGCAGTGCCGCTCACAGCCTCTTCGGGAGCTGCCGAAAACTGGCTCCTTGCGCATTAGGCGACACTGCAAACCACAGGCAAGCATCGCTTGCCGTGCTGCTCTATTTTAATTCGATATAGTCGATATAGAACAGTCCGTTGCCGCTGCTACGGCTGATTTCCACATCGTTGATGCCCTTGTTGAGGTTCACCGTAGCCTTACATTCGCTCCAGTCGGAGCCGGCGAAAGTGATATCGGTGTCGCTGCCATTGGCAGTCAGCACACCGGTGCCGGCAGAGCTGCCTTTAGCACGACCTTTTATGGTGATAGAGTAGGAGCCTGCCGATGGAGCTTCCACGGCAAATAGCACTGAAGCCTCCTTGCCGCTAAAGTCGCCCACATAGCCCGATTCCTTGGCGTTTGAGTCCTTCGATGATTCTTTGTTGTCGTCGTCGTTGTTGCACGAACAAATCACGGCAGCAAGAGCCAGTATTGCTGAATAGAATAGAATTTTCATAGCTTTTTGCAGAAATATTCAGGGTGAGAAATAATAATTTTATTTTTCAGGCAAATAAGCGACGGTCATCTCACCACGCCTACACCTCCACGCAATGCAGCCACTTCGGCTTGAAAGCGCTTTGTGGCAACTGAGATGCGCAGTATCTTGCAGCCATGAGCGGGTACGCTCACCTTGTAGGATCCATCGGCCGGGCCAAGGTCGGAGTGCTCCCATAGGTCGCGTACGTTGGAGGCTTTGCCATCGGGTATTCCAAGCTCCGACTTCAGGTCGATAGCCATATCAGCCGCCACCTCCATGCGGTTGAAAAGCCCCACAATCCAGTCACCAGAAGGCAGCTGTCCAATCCATCGGCTGCTGTTGGGATTTGACACTGTGGTAGAAAGAGGGCGTGCGCTGAATCCCAGCTTGTTGAGTTGGAGAATCTCTTCATTCTGATAGAATGACTCACAGCCCCTTATCGTGTCATACTGGTCGGCAATAGCAATAGGAGAGCCTGTAATAGCCATAAGCGACACCCAGAATTGCCTCTCTTTGGGGGAGTTGCATGTGTTGAGTCGAATGAAGTCGCCATCCATGATAATCTGTCCGCGTGCTGCCACATCGCTGAAATACACGAAACCATCGAAGGCGTTTTCCCACTGAGGCCAGTTGGCATTGTGGTAACCGCGTCGGCGGTTGCTGATGAAGTCCCAACCTCCCGTAAACACGTCGGCGCTGATTCTGAACAAGTCGCCGTAGGGCAATTCGTTCACGGCATGATTGAAGCAATTAGGCATAACGAGGGAAATCATGATCTCGTCGCCGGCTTCCTCCTTAATCCATTTCAGAGCCTTGACATAGCTGTCGGTGCCGTAATAATCCTCATAGTCGCGCAAGAAATCCACACGAAGGAATGTAAAGCCCAGATTTATGAAGTATCTCACATATCCTTTTATCCATTGTTCAGCGCCTTGCTTGTTTACATCGACCCAGTATAATAGGTCGTTGAAGCTCTTGTTGCCCACGATATCTCGGGTGCGTTGCGATGAACCGCTTATCTTGAGATTGTCGCTGTAGGCCTTGCGTGTCAGCCACAGGGGGTTATAGTATATACCCGTGTCAAGGCCCTTCTTGCGGTTATAGTCAATCCAGTAGTCGAAGCCGTGTTTCCAGTCGCTGTTGTATTTCAAGATGTAGCCGTTGGAGTTAACGGTTTGCGCTCCCTCAATCCAGCCGTCGGTACACACCATATTGTAGCCATAACGCAGGAAATTTTCAGCCACCCAATCAACCGATTTCTGATAGCGGTCTTCGGCGAGAGCCACATTGGTGATGTAGCATTGCTCATATGCCATCCAGTAGAGAGGGCCTGCGCCGCGACGTGTGTATTTGCTGTCGCGTGCGTTGAGAGTCATAGCTGCCGATGCGACGGCAAGCATAGTGATAAGGCATTTTTTCAGATTCATAATATTGAGTTTTTAGATTT
>CALZFJ010000264.1 GCA_945645715.1 uncultured Prevotellaceae bacterium
TCGACGGTAAATGCAAGCTCGTCATCGGCAGTAAATTCTCTCTTATCCACGCGCAAGTTACTGTATTTGTAGGTGGTGTAGCTCAATCCGTAGCCAAACTGCCACTGCACATAAAGCTGTGCATCATAATCGTAGGCACCCGACATGGTTGCTACGTTCTCACACGGCTTGTAGTCGTAGGTGGCAAATGCATTCACACTGCTCGGATAGGTCATCGGCATCTTTGCGCTGAAGTTGGCATCGCCGGCAAGGAGATTGGCAAGAGCGTCGGCGCCATAGTTGCCGGGGAGCATGACATTGACAATAGCCTTTGCAAGCGGCACGATATCCGAAATCACGCGCGGACGTCCTTCGTTGAGAATCAGCACCACCGGCTTCCCGGTAGCTGCAAGAGCCTTCACAAGATTTCGCTGGTTTTCAGAGAGCCACATATCCTTGATGTTGCCCGGAGTCTCGCAGTAGGAGTTCTCGCCGATGCAAGCCACCACCACATCCACATTTTGTGCGGCAGCCACAGCCTTGCCGAGGTCGTCGGCATTATCGTCGCGCCAGTTGTTGTTGCTGTCGATGGTAGGCAAATATTTCACACCTTGCTCCAGAATCACATTGTCGGCACCAAACTTGTTGCACATAGCCTCATAGATGGTGTTGTATTGCTGTGCAAACTCATCAGCCTTGTGTCCCTGCCAAGTGTAGCTCCAGCCGCCATTGAGGCAGCGCATGGCGTTGGCATTCGGTCCGGCTACGAGAATCTTCATGCCCTTCTTGAGCGGAAGGATATTATCATCGTTTTTGAGCAGCACTTCGCTTTCCTCGGCAGCACGCGTAGCAAAATCAGCGTGCTCCTTGCTGCCGAATTTGGGATAGTCTTTGAAGCTGTTGTAAGGCTTGTCGAAGAGGTTAAGGCGATATTTCAATCGGAGAATGCGGCGCACGGCATCGTCGATGCGGCTCATAGGCACCTCGCCCTCCTCCACCAGTTCCTTCAGCAGAGTGCAGAAGTCGGTGTTGTAAGGTTCCATAGCCATGTCGATTCCGGCATTGATAGCAATGCGGATAGCGTCCTTCTTGTCGGCAGCGATGTGGTCGCGGGTGTAGAGGTTGTTAATGTCGGCCCAGTCGGTAACCACCATACCATCCCAGTTGAGCTGTTCCTTGAGCCACACGGTGATATACTCATGGTTGGCGTGGAAAGGTATGCCATTGTTGATTGCCGAATTTACCATCACGGTGAGGGCACCGGCACGTGCGGCAGCAAGGAATGGAGCGAAATATTTCTCGCGCATATCGCGGTCGGTCACCGACGACGGAGTGCGGTCGAGTCCGTTCACGGCGGCACCGTATGCCATGTAGTGCTTCATGCTCACGGCGCAGTGGCGGGCATCTACGTGGTTGGGGTCATCGCCCTGGAAGCCACGCACCGCCTGTGCGCCCATCACGGCATTCACGAGCGGGTCTTCGCCATAGCTCTCCCACATTCTTGGCCACGACGAGCCCCGGGCAAGGTCGAGTGTGGGGGTATAAATCCAGGGAATGCTTGCAGCGCGGGTCTCATAAGAGCAGATTTCGCAAGCACGGAAGGGAATCTCGCTGTTGAACGATGCAGCTTGGTTGAGTGGCTGGGGAAACAGTGTTCCGCCATCCACGTAGGAAGTTCCGTGGTTGTTGTCGATACCATAGACTGTGGGTATGCCCATCGAAGCCATCGATTTCTCCTGAATGGTGCGTATAATTGACTCAAACATCTCGGGACGCTGCGCACGGCCAAGCGGAGTGTTGAGAATAGAGCCAACCTTGAAAGTGCCTATTGCGGCATCGAGAGCCGGGCTGAAAGTGAATTTTCCCGTCTTTCCGGTCGCCTCATAGTCGGTCACCGACTCAATAGTGAGTTCACACATCTGCCCTACTTTCTCGTCGAGCGTCATCTTGCTGAGTTTTGCTTCCACCTGAGCCTCAATCTTTGGGTCGGCAGGAATGCATGGTTTTGTTGTTGCCATAGTTGATAGTGACATCAATGCAGCGCAGAGGCTCGCACCGATGATTTTTTGATGTACTGTCATAAAAAATTTATATTAATGGTTTATAAGCATTCTGTGCGAGGGGGTAGAGCCTTGCCAATACCATACGGCTAAATTACTCATTTTGCACCGAAAAAACAAATTACACAGCAACCGGAGTCGGAAAGTGCAAATAATCTGACAAAATAATATCATTCAGCCACAACTGAAGGATTACTATTGATTACACGTGTCACTTGAACGCCTCGGCAGCAAGGGCAAGGGTTTCGGGCTTGCCTACGTCGAACCAACGGTAGTCGCTTGGAGCATAACTCATGATTTTGAGCCGGCGGCACATTGCCACATAGAAGGGGATAATCGAGAATTTCACCTCATCGTCGGCTGAGATGCCGTGGGCATATTCCTCAAGTGCCGGGAAGATGCGCGGCGAAATCACGTGCACTCCGCCAAACGCCATTTCACTGAAATCGCCGGGGTGATACTCCATTCCCTCGGGAAGCACCTGCCCGGTACTCTTGTTTATCCAGCCCGACAGGCGGCTATTGGCATCGAAGAGTAGGTATCGGGCTGTGACACGCTCCTTGGTGAGGAGTGTGGCATCGGCTTGATGACGACAGTGATAATCGTAGAAGTTGCGCAGATTGAGGTCGGTGAGAATATCGGCATTGTGCACAAGGAAAGGCACATCACCACAGAGCCATTCACGCGCCTTCAGTATTCCGCCACCGGTGTCGAGCAGCAAGCCGCGCTCGTCGCTGATGTGGATATTCACGCCAAAATTATCGTTTTGAGCCACATAATCAATGATTTTATCACCGAAGTGATGCACATTGATTACTATATCATCAAAACCATGCTTCACCAGATTCTCAATCACGCGCCGGAGCATAGGCTTCCCGGCAACTTCCACAAGAGCCTTGGGGCGGTCGTTGGTGAGAGGTCGAAGGCGCGTGCCGAGTCCGGCAGCAAAAATCATTGCTTTCATCGATAGGTAAGAGGTAAGGGGTAAGAGGTAAGAGTGTCGCGTTATTTTGCGTTCAGTGTCTGCTCAATGTTCTGCTCACGATGCACAAGCTCCACTTTCACATTGAATTTCTCATTGATGTGCTGCGCCATCTTCTGGGCGCTGTACACCGAGCGGTGCTGACCACCCGTGCAACCGAAGCACACCATCATATTTGTGAATCCTCGCTCCATGAACCGCTTCACATGGGCATCAACAAGCTCGTAGGCATGCTCAAGGAAGGGGAAAATCTCACCATCGTCCTCAAGGAACTTGATTACGGGCTGGTCGAGTCCGGTGAAAGGCTTGTAGCGGTCATATTTGCCGGGGTTGTTCACAACACGGCAGTCAAACACATATCCGCCGCCGTTGCCCGAGGGGTCGTTGGGGATACCCTTCTTGTAGGCAAAGCTCATCACACGCACGGTAAGGGTGCGCTTCTGCAAGTCGTCGGTAAACTGCTTCATGTTCACCAAGTCGGTGAGCACCTTGCTCAGATAGGGATATTCGGGATAAGGCACCTTGAGCAACTCGCGCAGATTGGCAATAGCGAAAGGCACGCTCTGCATGAAGTGAGGTTTCTTCTCGAAGTAGCCACGGAATCCGTATGCACCAAG
>CALZFJ010000265.1 GCA_945645715.1 uncultured Prevotellaceae bacterium
AACTACCCGTCCCAGAGCTTCAGACGCAACAACAACAACCATTGCCACGGAAAAAACCCCTAAAACACATTCTACAGATAATAGGAAGTCGCGCCCCGGAAGATTCCTCCGAGGCGCGATTTCCTGTTATCTACATTTATGTTATAATATTTAACCCGGAGAAGTCAGTCACACGCTTCATTGGCATTTCGTGGGAAATGCGGCTCAGTCACAACAGCATCATCCGCTATGACCGTGAGATAGGTGCTATGGCGCGAGGTTTCTGGAGAAAAAACACGGTTCTTTGGGGTGACGATGTGGGAATTTCGGGTTTTTTGTGTATTTTTGCAAACAGGAGGAATTGCGCCATGATGGAGAAACTTATGCAATATGTGTGGCAGCACCGGCTTTACGACGTGGCTGATATGGCAACGGTCGATGGCCGGCGTGTGCGCGTTATCGACCCCGGGCGTCTCAATGAGGACGCTGGCCCTGATTTCTTCAATGCCAAGGTGGAAATCGACGGGCACATGTGGGCGGGTAACGTGGAAATGCACGTGCGTGCCTCCGACTGGGGCCGGCACGGCCACAACACCGACCCTGCCTACGACTCGGTGATTCTCCATGTGGTGGAGCGCGATGATGCTCCGGTGCATCGCACCAATGGCGAACTTATTCCACAGATGGTGATGCGTGTGTCGCCTCTCTTCAATGAACGCTATGCAGCCCTTGTGGGCGCACAGATTGAGCTGCCTTGCACACGGCAGATTGCCTCTGTGCCACAGCTCACTATAACCGAATGGATTCAGAGCCTTGCTTTCGAGAGACTCCAGAGCAAGGTGGATCGCCTGATGACGCTTTATGAATCGTTCTGCGGCAGCTGGGAAGATGTGTGCTATGTGACTTTTGCCCGTAACCTTGGTTTCGGCATCAACAACGACGCTTTCGAGATGCTTGCCCGCCGCACTCCGCTGCGGCTGCTGCACAAGCATAGCGACTCGCTGCTGCAAATCGAGGCTCTGCTCTTCGGTCAGGCCGGTATGCTTGCCGACGACAGTCTCTCTGCCATTCCCTACTACAAGACGCTTCAGCGCGAATATGCCTTTCTTGCCAATAAGTTTGACCTCCGACCCATGAACGGATCAATGTGGAAGGCGTTCCGCATACGTCCGCAGAATTTTCCCTATCGCCGCATAGCACTCTTGGCACACTACATCGAGGGCGGATTCAGCCTTATGACGCGCATCCTTGAGTGCGACACCGAGAAGCAGCTGCGCGAGCTTTTCACTGTGCATCTCAGCGGATTCTGGGCAAACCATTACACTTTTGGTGGAGCACCGAGCGAGGTGGAGCACTGCGCACTGAGCAATAGCTCTATCGACATTCTGCTCATCAACACCGTTGCGCCTCTCTATTATGCCTACGGTGAAAAGACCGACAGTTTTGCCACCAGCGACCGCGCCGTGTCGCTACTCGAGTCGCTGCGCCCCGAGCGTAACAGCGTGGTGGCCACATTCACCGCTGCCGGCATAAAATGCCCCGATGCCCTCACCTCGCAAGCCCTCATACAGCTGCGCCGCGAGTATTGCGAAGCCCGCAAGTGCCTCTACTGCAAAATCGGTCACCGCCTCCTTTCAGCCGCCGCCCGCGAGCAATAATCACCCGTTTTCTGCTACAAAAAATAAAGCGAATGTGAGGCACATTCTTGGTGACTCTCACATTCGCTAAAAGCATTATTCCTGTAAAACGAAGGTTTATTTCTTGGCGCTGAAGTAGTGGGGTACGCGGTCGGGGGTGAGCATCAGCCACAGCGACGGAACAGTCCAGCCGGGAGCAAAGATGTCGTTATAGAAGCCTTTGCCGTTGTGACCATAGTCCCATGTGGTGTGCTGCACCACCTCGGGATAGAAGCCTTTCTTGCCGATGTTGCACATGTGGCCTTCGTCGGGCATCAGCTGGAGCATCGAGGTGGTAATCACGCGGGCGAAGTCGGCAAAGCGGCTGTCGCCGGTCTGCTCGGTGAGCTTGTCGAGAATCGAGGTAAACTCGAAGATAAACACGTCGATGTGGTTGTTCTCAACCGACACATTTCCCCAGCCACGAGAGTGGAAGCCGAAGTCGCCGAGGAACTGACCCTGGGAGAACGGCACATCCCACAGATAGTACCATGACAAGCAGAAGTATGCCGCCTTTTGGCACTGCTCCCAATAGTGTGCACGCTCGTCGCCCTTGGTGATGTAGGTCATGTAGTAGAGGGCAGTGGTGGCTGCAAGAGCAGCTTCCTTGTCTTCGCAGTTGGCGTCGAGAGTCGATGAGAAATAGTCGGCCTTGTCGACAATCTCCTTCTCAAGGAAGGCGATGGTGCGGCGGGCACATTCCAGATAGCGCTTGTCCTTGAAATACTTGTAAGCCATAGCCAGAGGCACGGTCACCGATGGAGTGCTGCCGGCAGAAGGGTCGATAATCTTCTTGTCGGCATTGAATTTGCGCGGGAAGCTACCGTCAGGCTGAATGAGGCTCATGAGGTTGTCGAGCACGGTGCGCATCTTTTGCTCCATTTCGGGGTGCTTACGTCCGTGTTCCTTCTCATATTGCAGATAGAAGAGTGTGGCAAATACACCCTCCGACTGGCGGCGAATGCTCAGCACCGGGTTGTAGGTGCCGCGTGCCACATCTCCGCACTCCAGGAAAAAGCCTTGTGGCGAGAAGCCGTGTGTGAGGTGGCTGTCGAACACTGCATTCGCATCTTTCACCAAGTCGTCACGGCCATTAGCCTCGCCATATTCGAGAGCATTGAAGGCATTGAGCAGTGAGCGACCTACGAAGCCAATCTGGTAGGCAGCAACTTTCTCGCAGAGGTCGGTGTGGATAGCCTCTCCCGAGTAGAATTTCAGGTCGTAGTTGTCGTTGAAAGCCTCTTTGAAGAAATTCGACAGCGTAGCCTTTGCATATTCCACGGTGAAGCCTGTTTCCACAGGTTTGGGCTGGAAGTGACCGTAGGTGTAGTTCCACACGTTTTTCACCAGTTCGCTGAAGTCGGCAGCCTTGCCCTTATTGATAATCCAGCTGATGGTGCGCACGTCGCCCTTGTGGAGCACATCGAAGGTACGCACAGCCGGAATCAGCGTGAGTTTGCGTATGTAGCGCTTAGGAGCCTCCACGTATGGGAAGCTGAAGACGAGTGCAGCCTGTCCGTCAACGTTGCGGAATCCGGTAGAGCCTACTGAGGTGCGTCCGGGGAGAATCACATCGCCGCTGAGGTTTTGTAGAATGCACTCAGCCGGTGCATCAACTGAGCGGAGCACGGTGTAGAAGTTGCCGTTGCCATCGAGAATGCCGGTAAGAGGAGAGCTGAGGCGGTCTTCACGCACCTCCCAGCTGTCGGAAGTGTGGAATGAAGGAGCCTTCTTGGGAGAGCGCAGGTTCTTGTGATACCAGAATCCGGGCATGTAGAATTCGCAGTCGGCGTGGCGCACACCGGGAAGCATACACACCGAGCTCAGGTTGAAGCAGGCATCGGCAGTAGCTTTCACAGTCATAGTCACGAGAGGGGGGGGGGGGGGGGGGGGGGGGGGGGGGGGGGGGGGGGGGGGGGGGGGGGGG
>CALZFJ010000266.1 GCA_945645715.1 uncultured Prevotellaceae bacterium
CCGACCCCCGACCCGACCCACCTATGCCCCCGACTCTTGACTCTCGACCTACGACTCTCGCCCCCCCTGCGACACAGAAACTTTGCGGTAAGATAGATGCGAAAAATTTTGCCATTACAATTAATAACATTACTTTTGCAAGTAAAATTGGAAAAAATGTAACAAAAGTAATAATAAAGAAAGATGCAAAACGAAGAAAAGACAGAAGTGACGAAAGGATTGCCCGAAAACGCCTTTCGTGAACTGAAACCGGGCGAGAAGTATGTGCCCGTGCTGCATCCCGAGAGAAATTACCCCGAAGTGACCGGCTACTCGGTGTCGCTCGGACTGCTGATGGCGGTAATCTTCAGTGCGGCAGCAGCATACTTGGGACTGAAAGTGGGACAGGTGTTTGAAGCCGCTATCCCAATTGCCATTATAGCAGTGGGACTGTCGAGCGCGTCGCGCCGCAAGAATGCCCTCGGCGAGAATGTGATAATCCAGTCGATAGGCTCGTGCTCGGGCATAGTGGTGGCAGGAGCCATCTTCACCCTGCCGGCACTCTACATTCTCAAGGCAAAGTATCCCGAAATTGCCGTGAATTTCCTTGAAGTGTTCCTCAGCTCGCTGCTTGGCGGCGTGCTCGGAATATTGTTCTTCATTCCGTTCCGCAAATACTTCTGTGCCGACCAGCACGGAAAATTCCCATTCCCCGAGGCAACGGCAACCACACAGGTGCTGATTTCGGGCGAGAAGGGAGGTAGCCAGGCTTTGCCGCTGGTGATTGCCGGCGCCGTGGGCGGTATCTACGACTTCCTACTCTCAACCTTCAACTGGTGGAGCGAAAACCTTAGCACAAAGGTGATACCCTGGTGCAGCGACATAGCCACCAACGCCAAGATGGTGATGAAGGTGAACACCAGCGCAGCCATTCTCGGTCTTGGCTACATCGTGGGACTGAAATACAGCTTCATCATCTTTGCCGGATCGGCATTCGTGTGGTTTATCATCGTTCCGCTACTCGGAATGAACCCGGAGCTTGCCACAGCCGAGCCTGAGGTGATATTCAGCGGTGCAGCACGCTACATAGGCATCGGCGGAATCGCCATGTCGGGCGTGATAGGCATCATCAAGTCGTGGCCCATCATTAAGAATGCCGTGGGACTTGCCGGAAAGGAGCTGAAAGGCAACAGCGGCAACACCACAAGCATACTCCGCACACAAAAGGACATGAGCATGAAGCTGCTTGCCTTCTCGCTGCTCGCAGCCCTGATGGTGACCTTCATCTTCTTCTATGTGGGCGTAATCCACAACCTTGTGCAGACCGTGGTGGCATTTCTGGTGGTGGCAGTGATAGCCTTCCTGTTTACTACAGTTGCAGCCAATGCCATTGCGATAGTAGGCTCTAATCCGGTGTCGGGAATGACGCTGATGACGCTGATTATCTCGTCGGGAATCTTTGTGTCGATAGGATTGAAAGGCTCGGCAGGCATCATAGCCTCAATGGTGATTGGCGGCGTGGTATGCACCGCGCTGTCGATGGCAGGCGGAATGGTGACCGACATGAAAGTGGGCTACTGGCTCGGAACAACACCGGCAAAGCAGCAGACGTGGAAATTCCTCGGCACACTGGTGTCGGCAGCCACTGTAGGCGGTGTGATGATAATCCTTGACAAGGTGTATGGCTTTGTGGGTGACAATGCCCTTGTGGCACCGCAAGCCAACGCTATGGCAGCCGTGATAGAGCCGTTGATGATGGGTGGCGAGACACCATGGCTGCTCTACATAGTAGGAGCCATTCTTGCCGTGCTACTCAACTGGCTCGGAGTGCCGTGCCTTGCGTTCTCGCTGGGAATGTTTATTCCGCTGCAGCTCAACACCCCGGTGCTTATCGGCGGTATCATAAGCTGGTTTGTATCGAGCCGCTCGAAGAACGCTGAGGTGAACAAGGCACGCCAGGAGCATGGCACGCTCATAGCATCGGGCTTCATCGCCGGTGGAGCACTGCTCGGCGTGGTGAGTGCCGGAATGCGCTTCTTCGGCTTTGAATATGAATGTCCATGGGCAAGCGATGAGGCATTGATGCAGACGATAGGCCTTGTGGTGTATGCAGCACTCATAGCATGGTTTGCATGGACTTGCATTCGCGCCAAGAAGAACGCCTGATGAGACTGACGATAATAGCAACAGTGTCGGCAATAGCCTTCGCGCTCACAAGTAGCGCACAGGGGGCTGTTGCCGACACTGTGCAGCATAACGGCAGCTTTGTGGAGAAGCTCGACAACCTCAACCGGCGCGTGATAGGCAGCTTGGCTGAGGGGCGCGAAGTGACCACTGCCGGGTCGTCGCGCTTCAAGGTGATATTCCTGCCTCCGCCACTGGGCAATCTTCCCGACTATGGCTTTGCTCTGGGAGTGGGGGCGTGCGGGCTGTGGAAGACGCAACGCGACCCGCTGCTCTACACCAGCCGCCTGCCGGTGTCGGTGAAATTCGGGTTTACCAATCCATTCTCATTTGATGCACGAATGCAGCCGGTGCTCTACTTCAACCGCAATGCGCTGAAAGTGTCGGCAGAGGTATTCTATCGGCATCGCAATGAGCACTACTTCGGCATAGGCTACGACACCAACCGCTCGATGGAGCGCGACCGCGGCGTGACCGGGTACCAGTCGCGCCGTTTCGGCTTCACACCCGAGGTGGAGTGGCGGCTTGGCCGCAGCGCGGTGTATGTGGGAGTGGTAGCCGACTTTGGCTATGAAACCATGCACAATGCCGGCAGCTATGTGGCACAGGCGGCAGAATTTCAGTCGCTTGGAGGCACAGCAGCAAAAAGCACGCTGATGGATGTGGGAGCAGGAGTGGATATCTCGATGGATACGCGCGACAATATGCTTGTGCCGAAGCGAGGTTTCACTCTCGATGCCAGTCTGCTGGTGTACGCGAAGGCTCTTGGCAGCGACTTCAATTATTCGACATTCACCATCGACTACCGCCACTACCGCCGGCTGTGGGGCAACGACAACGTGCTCTCGTGGGGCGTGGTGAGCAGCAATGCCATTGGCAACAATGTGCCCTTTGCACGCTATGCCACCGTGGGCGACCGCTATGTGATGCGCGGCTACTATGGCTACCAGTTCCGCGACAAGTCGGTGCTGAAAGGGCACTTGGAATATCGCTATATGCTCAATATCGACTCGCCTGCGGGTAAGCTGCTACTCAACCGCTTCGGCGTGGCGGCATGGGGTGGCTTGGCGCTGATGGGGCGCAACATGGTGAGCTATAATGCCGCCTTGCCCGAAATTGGAGCCGGACTGCGGCTGAAGGTGACGCCACGCTCGCACCTGCGCTTCGACTGGGGCTATGGCACGGCAACGCGCGATGTGATGTTCTACGTGGGAGTGAATGAAATGTTCTGATATCGGCACACATCGTTGGCGCACATCTAAGAAAAAGCAGCACCCGGAGGAATATCCTGCCGGGTGCTGATTCTTATTGTTGGTAAGTGGGTATGTTAGTGCTGATAGAGGTATCGCTTGATGGAGCGCTTTGGGGTCTTCTCAAACTCCTCGTGGAGCACCTTCACGT
>CALZFJ010000267.1 GCA_945645715.1 uncultured Prevotellaceae bacterium
TCTATTTTACATTTCCGGCAATGTTGTCGGTTTCTTAGAGTGGAGTGGCTTTGTGGGATTAGTCATATTGGTCTTATTAGTCATATTGGTCGCAAGTGAATGTTGTGGGGGCTTTGTGCCCAATAAGGTTATTTTTAGGGCTTTTTGGGGTGTCGTATTGATATAATCACTATATTTGCAGCGCGAAATGGTGCCTGTGATTAGGCTCCAACTATAAAGAACAGATATTTAACCAATTTCAGAACACAAACAGAACAATGTCAACTTACACAGCTGAAGACAAGCGTAAAGTCACCACCCATCGCCTGGTGGAGATGAAGCAGCGTGGTGAAAAGATATCAATGCTCACTGCCTACGACTATTCAATGGCGAAACTTATTGATGAGGCGGGAATTGATGTGATTCTTGTGGGTGACTCGGCATCGAATGTGATGGCGGGCAACATGACTACTCTCCCTATCACTCTCGACCAGATGATTTATCACGGAAAGTCGGGGGTGAAGGGCGTGAAGCGTGCCCTTGTGGTGGTGGATATGCCTTTTGGTACGTATCAAGGTAATCCTATCCACGCTCTTGAGAGCGCTATCCGCATTATGAAGGAGACTCACGCCGACTGCGTGAAGCTTGAGGGCGGTGCAGAGATTCGCGAGTCGATTGAGAAGATTCTTTCGGCAGGTATCCCGGTGGTGGGACACCTTGGGCTCACTCCACAATCGATCAATAAATTCGGAACCTACGCCGTGCGTGCCAAGGAGGAGGCTGAAGCCAACAAGCTGATTAGCGATGCCCGGCTGCTGCAAGAGATAGGCTGCTCGGCGCTGGTGCTTGAGAAGATTCCGGCTACGCTTGCCAAGCGTGTGGCAGAGGAGCTGGTGATTCCGGTTATCGGAATCGGTGCCGGTGGCGGTGTTGATGGTCAGGTGCTGGTGATGCACGATATGCTCGGCATCAACATGGGTTTCCGCCCGAAGTTCCTACGCCACTATGCCGAGATTGGCAACATCATCATCGATGCTGTGGGCAACTACATCAACGATGTGAAGAGCGGCGACTTTCCCAATGAGAACGAGCAGTATTAGGTAAGAGGCTTTTAGAGGTAAGAGGTAAGGGGTAAGAGGTAAGAGAGCCTTGAGTCGATGAGAGGTTTGGGGTTGCCAGGATTTTGCCTCTGCGAGATTGAGAACGATAAACACAGAAATTAGTTTCAGTATGAAGAAATTTGTTAATAGAGCAGTGCCCGTAGTGGCTATGATGCTGTGGGTGTTATTCATGGCTCTCACTTCGTGTCACATCGAGGAGCCTCCGGTGGATATTCCCGACGACCCTTACCGCACAGGGCTTTTGGGTACATGGGACTTTACATTCGATGAAATTGGCCCGATCACCAATCCTCACGACATCGACTCGTTTCAGTTTGATGCCGATGGCACGGGCTATTATGCCTATGAGGACGACTATGGCGAGTGGGTGAACCTGCCTTTCCGCTGGCGCTCGTTCTATGGCGATTTTCTGGAGATTTTCTATCTTACCGGCGAGTATCAATCGACCAACTACTATTTCTATCAAGGCTATCTGTGTTTTGGCGACGCTTACTCCTATTCGGGTTACGCCTTGCGCTATTGATGCTCGCAAAATATTGTGCGATTTTTACGGTCGCTGTGGTGCAGTTTTTTGAAAAATAACCACAGCGACTGCTTTTTTATTCCACAGCGAAACCGAGATGTGCCGAAAACGTATGTTTTAGGACATAATTTCTTTCATTTTTCTACAAATGATGTGAAATTTCACTAAATTTTAGCTTTATTAAGATACAATAACAACAACTTTGTTTATATTTGCAGTGCTTTAGCGTGTGAACGCCAAAAGCGACAGCCCGGTCGCGAAGTGCGTCGGGTTGAGAAAATTAATCATTTAGTCTAAATTTCCCTATGTCGTAAGTGGGGTGGAAGCATGAGAATGTCTATCCTCTGCAAATCGACAATATAAGAATCTATCCATTGCATTTTGTGGGTAGATTCTTTTTTTATTGTAACTTTTGATAAGTTACGCGGCGCCTCGGCAATGTCAAAATGAAAAACTTCGTTTTTAATTTGCCATTGCGCTCGGCTTGCAGTAACTTTGCAACGGGAAAACCAAAATCAGATATGACGCAGAAAGATAACAGCCTATACGAACTCGAGCATGCCCCGGTGGGCAGCTTGCTATGGAAATACAGCATTCCGGCGATTGTGGGCATTGTGGTGATGTCGCTTTACAATGTGGTTGACCGCATCTTCATAGGTCAGGGTGTGGGCCCCGATGCTATCGCCGGACTTGCAATCACGTTTCCGGTGATGAACCTCACCACTGCTCTTGGTGTGCTCATTGGCGGCGGTGCTGCCGCGCGCATCTCGATAGTGCTGGGGCAGAACAACAAGCCTCTTGCTTTCAAGATTCTTGGCAACAGCCTGGTGATGACGCTGATATTCGGTGTGGCATATCTCTCGGTGTTTGCAGCATTTATGGACCCGATTCTGCTGGCATTCGGCGCGAGTGAACGCACGCTGCCCTATGCCCGCGACTTTATGCTCTACATAATGCCCGGACTGCTTGCCACCAATCTGTGCTACTCCTTCAACAACATAATGCGAGCCTCGGGCTACCCCACCAAGGCGATGGTGACCATGTTTATCGGAGCCGGAGTGAATGTGATTCTTGCCCCGATATTCATCTTCGTGCTCGGCTGGGGCATAAAGGGCGCTGCCATAGCCACCGATATTGCCATGACAGTATCGATGGTTTTCGTGATGTCGCACTTCTATTCCACCAAGAGTGAGCTGCACTTCAAGCGCGGCATCTACCGCCTCAATCCGCACATTCTCATGGCAATCATGTCGATTGGCGCAGCTCCGTTCTTCGTGAATGTGGCAGGCTGTGTGATAAATGCCATAGTCAATAATACGCTCTACCGCTATGGCGGCGACTCGGCAGTGGCAGCCATGGGCATTTTCACCACCTTCACGCAGCTGCTGGTGATGATAATGATAGGCGTATGCCAGGGAATGCAGCCCATAGTGGGCTACAACTTCGGCGCACGCCAGTTTCAACGCCTCAATCGCGCCTATTGGATTTCGGTGGTGTGTTCCACCGTCATCTGCACCCTTGGCACTGCGCTCTGTCACCTGTGCCCCGAGGCGATAGCGCGTGCATTCACCACCGACGATGCCCTTATCCATGCCACCGCCAACAGCCTGCGCATCACCACCACCATGTTCTGGATGGCGGGTTTCCAGATAGTTTCCACCAACTTCTTCCAGTCGCTGGGCTATGCCGGCAAGTCGATCTTCATGAGTCTCACTCGCCAGGTGATATTCATCATACCGATGTTGCTCATTTTGCCGCCCCACTTCGGGCTTGATGGCGTGTGGGCAGCCTTCCCCACCGCCGACACCATGGCTACCGTAGTGACGATAATCCTCGTCATTTCCCAGTTCCGCCAGCTCCACCGCCTCGAGCACCCCACCGAGTGACTGCACTCGGCATAACCGAGAAAGAAAACGGGGTTTTCTTTTTCGTTTCTGC
>CALZFJ010000268.1 GCA_945645715.1 uncultured Prevotellaceae bacterium
ATTTAGAATGAGAGGTTGAAACCTACGGTGTAGGTGCGAGCTTGAGGATAAACGCCATAATCTACGCCGAGCGATGTTCCGCTTGTACCGATTTCAGGGTCGTAGCCCCAATATTTGGTCCAAGTGAAGAGGTTCTCAGCCATTACGTACACGCGGAAGCGGTTGATTTTCACCTTCTGTGTGAGTGCGCGTGGCAGAGTGTAGCCGAGCGAGATGTTCTTGAGACGCAGATAAGAGCCGTCTTGCACATAGATGTCGCTGCATACCCAGTTCTTGCTGTCGCCGAGGGCGAGGCGCGGAACGCGGTCGGAAGTGCCTTCGCCGGTCCAGCGGCCGAGCATCCAGTTGGGGTAGTTACCCGAAACCATATCCTGGCGGTAGGTGGCGTCGAATACATCAACACCCGATACGCCCTGAAGGAAGAGGTTGAAGTCGAAGCCCTTCCACTCTGCGCCGAGGTTAAGGCCGAAAGTCCAGTCGGGAGTTCCGTTACCGATGTTTGTACGGTCGTCGCTGGTGATTTTGCCGTCTTTGTTCACATCAACGAAGCGGAGGTCGCCGGGAACAGCGTCGGGCTGAATCATGTTGCCGTCGCTGTTTAGGTAAGACTGTACTTCGGCAGTGTTCTGGAATACGCCTGCAGTCTTGTAGCCATAGAAGAATGGGAAAGGCAGTCCGTTCTCAGCGCGTGTGCCGCCATCGGAGAACTGATTGATGCCATAGTTGAGGAAGCCTGTGTCGTTACCGAGGTTCTTCAGTACATTGTGCAGATAGGAAGCGTTGGCTTTTACTGAGTAGCTGAAGTCGCCCACATGTCCGCGATAGCCAAGCTCAAACTCAACGCCCGAGTTCTCCATGTCGCCCACGTTGCCGTAGGGCTTCGATTCGCCCACATAGCTTGGGATAGGCATCTCTATGATCATGCCGTTGGTCTTCTTTATGTAGTAGTCGGCAGTGAATGTGAGGGCGCTGTTGAAGAATGCGAGGTCAAGACCTATGTCGGTCTGTTCGCTCTCCTCCCACTTGAGGTCGGGGTTGGCAAGGCGGTTAGCCTTCGAGCCGATAGTCAAATTGGAATTTGTGCCGAAGTAGTAGTTGCTACCCATAGAGGTGAGTGTGGTGTAGAGGAAGTCGCCGATATTGTCGTTACCGTTCTTACCCCAGCTCACGCGCAGCTTCATGTTGCTTAGCCACTTGCGGGTTGATTCCATGAAATTCTCGTTCATGATGTTCCAGCCAAGTGAGAACGATGGGAAAACACCATATTTATTGTTGCTGCCGAAGCGGCTTGAACCGTCGCGGCGTACTGTTGCCTGAAGCATGTATCGCTCATCGAAGTCGTAGCCTACGCGGGCAAACATTGACGAGAGTCGATGCTCTGTGTAGGGACCGCCATACACATTGAAGTGTGCTGATGCTCCGGTGATTTTGCCGTCGGCGTCCTCTGAGTAAACGATGTCGCCTGTAGCATAGTTGATTGAAGGCTTGGAAGGATTGACGAGATCCCAGCGGCCGCCACCAAGCTCGTCGCCCTTGAATTTTGTAGCCGATTGGCCGAGGAGCACATTGAACGAGTGCTTGCCGATTGTCTTGTCGTAGGAGAGGGTGTTTTCAATCTGCCAAGTGGTGTTGTTGCCCTTGTATGCCGAAGCGTAGGTGTGGTCGGAGTTGTTGTTGCCCGAGAGGTAGAACTTCTGTGTGGTAGCACCGTCGCTGCCCCAGAATGAAACCTCAGAGCTATATGAGAAGTGATACTTGATGTTGTCCCAAATCTGGAGGTCAACGGTGAACTTGGGCATAATCTTCTGCGACCAGTTCTTTGTGGGGTTGCCATGGAGCATAGCCACCGGGTTGTTCTGCTCGCCGTAGCTGCCGAAGTAGCCCGGAATGGTATAGGGGTCTCCGTTGGCATCGCGGAAGAGGTCGTATTTCGAGAACTGAGACACCATGTTGTCGGCAGTAGCACCTGTAACTGTTACGGGGAGGGTTGGAGCCATGTAGAGTGCCGAACCGAGTACCGAGCCCCAAGTGGAGTTGGCATCGATACTTGTGTTGTGGACGCTCATGTAGGATACATTTGCGCCGAGCACGAGCTTGTTGAGGAACGAGCGCTCCTTGCTGTCGTCGAAGAGTGTGTAGGAATTGTTGCTGCGCAGGGTGAGGCGGTCGTAGTTGGAGTGACCGTAGTTACCGCCCACGATACCTTCCTGCTCGATGTAGCCGAGCGAGAGGTAGTAGTTGAGCTTCTCGTTGGCACCGCTGACAGAGAGGTCGTGCTGCATGATAGGAGCGTTGTCGTTGAACACCTGGTCCTGCCAGTCGGTACCGTTGCCCTGCACCGGGTTGCCGTTGATGTCGATAATGTTGTATGGGTCGGCGAAGATAGGAGCCATACCTCCGTTCACATACTTCTCATTCTGGAGAATTGCATAGTCGGTAGCACCAACCACGTCGCGCTTGCGCCACTTCGACTGCCAGCCATAGGAGAAATTGTAGTTGATCTGAGCTTTGCCTTCCTTACCCTTCTTTGTGGTAACGAGGATTACACCATTTGCGGCACGTGCACCATAGATGGCACCCGATGCTGCGTCCTTCAGCACCTCGATACTCTCAATGTCGTAGGGGTTCACAAGCTCCATACCGTTCTGGTCGGTTGCCAGTCCGTCAATAATGTAGAGAGGATTGCTGTCGTTGATGGTACCGATACCACGAATGCGAATCATCGACTTCGCACCGGGCTGACCTGATGAAGATGTAACCGTTACACCGGCAGCGAGACCCTTGAGGGCATCTTCGGTGCGGAGGTGAGCCTTTCCTGAGAGGTCGTCGGCACTCACCTTTGCAATTGATGCGGTAACGACGCTCTTCTTCTGAACGCCATAACCGATAACCACCACTTCTTCGAGCGCCTTAGCGTCGTCGATGAGGGTGATTTGCATATCAGCGGCTGCTTTCACCTCTTTGGTCTCGCAGCCTACGTAAGAAATAACAAGAGTAGAACCCGTCGGGGCTGACACTTGAAACCGTCCGTCGAAGTCGGACACCGTACCAAGAGTGGTACCTTTCACTTTCACTGTTGCACCGATGACCGGCTCACCGGCTGAATCAAGAATGACACCCGAGAAGTTCTGCTTCTGTGCAAATGCCATTGTTGAAACCATGACGGCAAGAATCATCATCACGTTTCTTAATAGTTTCATGCAATTTAAATTTGTTTAGGTTAGTAATGATATGGTTAAAAAATAAAATTCTATGCTTTCACCCGGTTATGAGTGGGGGAATGCACTGCAAATGTATAGATAATTAAGGATAATGCAATAAAAAATAACTCACAAAAAACTCACTTATTGAAAAAAGTAATTTATATTTCTATTATTATAGCATCTGAAAATCAATAAGATGCATTATATTTATTTATTTTTCAACAAAAATCATATTGCACTTTTTTAAAATTTATTACTTTTGTGTGATTTTTGCAATTTAAGTCATTTACCATATTCATGCCTTTATGATCCGACAAGTGATTTTTTCAGTGATTGCCGTGCTGCTCGCAGCCTCCAG
>CALZFJ010000269.1 GCA_945645715.1 uncultured Prevotellaceae bacterium
GAACGGATGATTTCGCTGTATTGATAACCATACAGCCTGCATCTCATACCGAGGATTAGCCGATTACAGATGAGAGCTTGGAGTCAAATTAAAAATTCCTCCAAAAGGAGAGAGTTTCTCAGATTTTATTGCTATCTTTACTATGTCTGTCGGAATACTAAGATAGGTGAAAAAATCTGACAAGGCAAAATCCTGAGCAACCTTTTGTTGCTCAAGCACTTATAAAAAAGTTAAACTAAAGTGCTACGGAATTTAGGGAAAATCAAATAAACAAACCAAAATATTGTTTGTTAAAACCATTAAAAAAAAAGATATGTCATGAAGAGACTGTTAACAGCTATTTTAACTTCAGCGATGATGACGGCGAGTTATGCTGCCGACTACATTCGCATCAATCAGTTAGGGTATATCCCCAAAGCCACAAAGGTGGCAGTGTTTCTAAGCAACGAAACGCGCTCGGTGGGCGCATTTGAGGTGTGCGATGCCTACACGCACAAGGTGGTGTATCACTCGGCTCAGGGCGAAGTGACTGCCACTGCGCCTTACGGTAAAATGCTCACTACATGCCGCCTGAATTTCTCAAAACTTACCACTCCCGGCACCTATTACATCCGCGTGGGCAATTCGCGCTCTGCCGATTTTGCCATCAATGGCGCGGTGTATAACGGTACTGCCGATTTTGTGCTCAATTATCTGCGGCAGAACCGTTGCGGCTTCAATCCTTACCTCAATGCGCATTGCCATCAGAAAGATGGTTACATAGTGTATCACCCTACCAAGACCGGGCAATACATAGACGTGCGCGGCGGATGGCATGATGCCAGCGACTGCTTGCAGTATACCACCACCACTGCCAATGCCATCTATCAGTTGATGTTTGCCTACAGCCAAAATCCCGAAGCATTTGGCGACTATCACAAAACCGATGGCCTTGCCGGTGCCAATGGTATACCCGACATCGTGGACGAGATAAGATGGGGTATGGATTGGCTCAATCGCATGAATCCCGAGAAAGGCGAACTGTATAACCAACTTGCCGACGACCGCGACCACGTGGGTATGCGACTGCCGCAAAACGACCCAGCCGACTATGGCTATGGTCCCAACAACGGTCGCCCGGTGTATTTCTGCACCGGTGAGCCCCAACAGCGTGGCAAGTATATGAATGCTACAATGGGCGTGGCAAGCACTGCCGGCAAATTTGCAAGCGATTTTGCTTTCGGTTCGCAGGTGTTGAAGCCGTTTTATCCTGAACTTGCCGAAATAATTGGCGCCAAGGCTGCCGATGCTTATCAAGTGGGCCTCGACAAGCCCGGCAACTGCCAAACGGTATCGGTGGTATCGCCCTACATCTACGAAGAAGATAACTGGGTGGATGATATGGAACTCGGAGCAATAGAACTGTATCGCAAGACCGGCGACAAGAAATATCTGCAGCAAGCACTTGAATACGGCCGCCGCGAGCCGGTTACGCCCTGGATGGGTGCCGACAGTGTGAAGCACTATCAGATATATCCCTTTATGAATATGGGGCACTATCAACTTGCCATGATGGGCGGCGAACGCATTAAGCGTGAGTTTATTCGCAACATCAAGTCGGGTTTGCAGCGAGTGTACGAACGCGCAAAAGAACTCCACTCTCCGTTTATGAACGGAGTGCCGAGCGTTTGGTGCTCCAACAACCTCACTTCGGCGCTGATTACTCAGTGCATACTCTATCGTCAACTCACCGGCGACACCACCTACCAGGAGATGGAGGGTTCGCTGCGCGATTGGCTCTTTGGTTGCAATCCGTGGGGCGTGAGCATGGTGGTGGAATTGCCTTTAGGCGGCAATTATCCTCGTCAGCCTCACTCGAGCCTCGTGTACGAAAATGTGGGCAATACCACCGGAGGTCTCGTTGACGGCCCTGTGTATAAGAATATTTTCGACAACCTCAGGGGCGTGAATCTCGTCCACGATGTGCGCAACGGCTTTGGTCCTACCAACTATGACGATTTCCAGATGGATTATATGGTGTTTCACGACAATATGCACGATTACTCCACCAATGAGCCTACTATGGATGGCACCGCATCGCTCACATTCCCGTTGTCGACCTATCAGATGGAAGGTATGGCGCAAAGCGACGTAGCTGCCGACCGCAATGTCTATAGCCATGGCGGAGTGGTTCGCGGCGATGTGTCGAAGAAGAATATTTGCTTGGTGTTTACCGGACACAATGTGGCTGAAGGCGGCGAAAAAATCCTCAATACACTGAAGAAAAATCAGGTGAAGGGCGCATTTTTCATCACAGGTGAGTTTGCCAACCTGTTCCCCGATTTGCTCAAGCGAATGAAGAACGAGGGGCACTATGTGGGAAGTCACAGCTACGGACATTTGCTTTATGCAGCTTGGGAAAATCCCGACTCGCTGCTTGTTACCAAGCAGGAATTTGTCGACGACATAAAACGCAGTTTTGAATCGTTGGCGCAGCATGGCATAGCCAAGAGCGATGCCCCCTATTTTATTCCTCCTTTTGAGTGGTACAATAGCACTGTGGCAAGTTGGGCTAAAGAATTGGGCTTGCAAGTGGTGAATTTCACTCCCGGCACCGGTTCGTCGAAAGACTATACTACTCCGAGCATGGGTGCAAAATATTGCTCGAGCAAGAAGTTGTGGAACGATATTATGAAGTGCGAAAAGACCGACCCCAATGGTCTAAACGGTCACATTCTGATGGTGCACATGGGCACAGATCCCGAGCGTACCGATAAATTCTACAACCGTCTGCCGGATTTGATTAAGACGCTGAAAAAGAAAGGCTACAACTTCGTTTCGCTCGAAGAAATGGTGGGCTTGAATATGAAGTAATGCTTTATCAACCTTAATTACTAAGGGATAGATAAATAAACAATTAATATTATTGCTGTCCGATAAAACTTTTTTGAGCCGGGCATACAAAATCAGGGCTGGCACCTATTGCAGGAGTCAGCCCTGATACTGTTTCTTTGAGTGTGTCTGAGCGAAGGCACACTCAAAGAAACACTACCTCGGCAGGCACCCGATGCCCCACCCGAGCCCTCGCTTTTCGACTGAGGGGGGCTTGGAAATCTAAAAAACAGACTCGACCACCGTGAAAACGATAGCCGAGCCGTATTTTCTTGCGTCTGTTAACTTTTATCGGACAGCAATAGATTTTTTTCAACGATTAGCTTCAACCGTGCGACATCAGATGATGCCTTGCGCCATCATAGCGTTTGCCACCTTCATGAAGCCGGCAATGTTGGCTCCCTTCATATAGTTGATGTAGCCATCTTCTTCTGTGCCGTATTTCACACACTGTGTGTGAATGTCGTTCATTATGCCGTGGAGCTTCTCATCTACTTCA
Source organism: uncultured Prevotellaceae bacterium (assembly GCA_945645715.1). Classification (GTDB taxonomy): domain Bacteria; phylum Bacteroidota; class Bacteroidia; order Bacteroidales; family Muribaculaceae; genus CALZFJ01. The sequence goes on from CALZFJ010000269.1 coordinate 3,371, forward strand.
GCCTCGCTCCAAGAGAGGTGCATTGCGTTCTGGCTCATCTCCAAGCCCGAAGTTGCCACACCACCGGCATTCACAGCCTTGCCTGGGCCATACATTATCTTGTTTTCAATGAATGTGTCGATTGCTTCGGGGGTACAACCCATATTTGACACCTCACCCACACAGAGCACGCCGTTTTTCACAAG